>JBDTPR010000428.1:0-6052 GCA_039932635.1 Candidatus Solibacter sp. | reverse complement strand
AACTAACCGGCAGGTTGGACGCCCTGATCCCGGCGGAAACCTCCGTCCAAAGTTGGAGTGTGAAGCTTCGGAAGCCACGCGCTTGCATGCACTCTTGGTGCGTGCAAGCGATGCAGCGTTTCATCGTTGTGATTCAATTTGTATGTTGTCACACGCCTTGCCAGACATTACCATCCCTTTCGCCATTCGCCCTGTGTGGTCAACTGGACACATTAACTTATGAATACAATAATCACGATGCGCCTTCTCACTGTCTTCCTGCTTGCCTTGTCCCTGGCGTCCGCCGCCACGCTGTACTCCGGGGAACTGATCTTCCCTCAGGAAACCTGGCACAACCATTCGTCGTCAATCGTCGAGTTGCCCAATGGCGATCTCCTGGTGTGTTGGTTCCACGGCTCCGGCGAACGCACGGCGGACGACGTCCTGATTCAAGCCTCGCGGTGGAACCACACCACGCACAAATGGTCGCAGCCCTTCGTGCTCGCCGATACTCCCGGATTTCCTGAAACCAACCCCGTGCTGTTCCTCGATTCGCGCCAGCGCCTGATGTTCTTCTGGCCGCTGATTGTGGCCCACAAGTGGGAGACCGCGCTGATGAAATACCGCATCTCCACCGACTACCAGCAGCCCAACGGTCCGCCCAAGTGGGAATTTCAGGACAACATCGTGCTGATACCCAAGGACATCGCGCAGCTCACCAAGGATTTCGCCGGCTCCATCGCCGCCGCACCGGGCCCGCGCCAGGAACAGGCGAAACGCATGATCGAGAAGGCTGATGACGAGTACTTCTCGCGCATGGGCTGGTTCACGCGCACGCACCCGCTCGAATTGCCCACCGGCCGCATCCTGGTGCCCATGTATTCCGACGGTTACTCTTACGGCATCATGGCAATCAGCGACGACCACGGAATGACGTGGAGCGCGAGCCAACCGCTGGTCGGCGCCGGCTGCATTCAGCCTTCCGTGGTGCGCAAGAAGGATGGCACGCTGGTCGCCTACATGCGCGATAACGGACCCGCTCCCAAACGCGCCCACATCAGCACGTCCAAAGACGATGGAGTGAGTTGGACGCAGGCGCGCGACAGCGACATTCCGAATCCCGGCACCAGCCTGGAAAATGTGCGGCTCAGCAATGGCAACTGGATCATGGTCTATAACGACCTGGAATCGGGGCGCTACTCATTGGTCGCGGCGGTCAGCGACGATGAGGGCGCAAGCTGGAAATGGAAGCGCCATCTGGATGGACGCCCCACGACGCAGATCAACAGCCAATATCACTACCCGAGCGTGATTCAGGCGCGCGATGGCGCCATCCACGTCACGTACAGCTACTTCACACCCGAAGGCAAATCCATCAAGCACGTGCGCTTCGACGAAGCCTGGGTGAAGGAGGGCGACAAGGCAGAGCCGCGCCCGTAAGGGGGCGGTCCCTTTTCCCGCAAGCTACTTCTTCTTAGGAGCGGCTTTGGCAGGCGCGGCGGTAGCGCCCGTGGTCATCTTATCGAGCTGCTTGCGGACGTTCTCGTCCATCTTCGAGTAGAAGCCGTCCTTGCCGTCGAAGTCGCCGCGGATGACGCCCTTCGCATCCAGGAAGACCATGTGAGGAATCATCAGCATGCCGTCCCGCTTTTGGTCCCACCCCAGGTATTTCATGACGGCATCTGGAGGCGCGATGCCTGCCGGGAAGTTCGGATCCAGAGCCTTCAGGTACCCAAGAAAGTTCTGCGCGGCGCCTTCTTCGAACGCACACGCCACTACCGTCACATTGCGGGCCGCATAGTCCTTCTGGATCACCTTGAGCACCCGGGTCAGGTCCTGGCAGTGCGAGCACGTGGTGTGAATGAAGGCCAGCGCTACAATCTTGCCTTTGAACTGGCTGAGTTGCATGGCCGGCTGGTTGTACCGCTGGATTATCATTTCGGGCGAAGGGCGCGGCACTGTGGCCGCGGGAAGGCTGCCGGCAAGGTACAGTCCGCTCAATAGCGTTGCGAGAGTGCGCATAGGGGTAATCTTCATCCTACCGCGGAGGGCCGCGCTTGTATTTCGCACCGTTTTGTGCGGGAATGGAGTTTCACCAAGGAGTGAGCTCATGAGGTCCAGGATTTCCCAACGTTTAACGTTAAAATTCTTCGCCGCGCTGTTCTTCGCCGGCGCCGCGCTCGCCCAGCCCGGAGCCAAGCCACTGCCCGCGCCTAAATCGCAGGACGAGAAGATGCAGTGGTTCCGGCAGGCCAAGTTCGGTCTCTTCATCCACTGGGGCCTGTACGCCGTCCCAGCCGGTGAGTGGAAGGGCCAGCCGGTGGCAGGCATCGGCGAGTGGATCATGAACCGGGCCAAGATCCCCGTGAAGGAATACGAGCAGCTTGCCACACAATTCAACCCCGTCAAGTTCAACGCTGAGGAGTGGGTGAAGATGGCGGAAGACGCCGGCATGAAGTACATCGTGATCACCAGCAAGCATCACGATGGCTTCGCCATGTACGGTTCCAAAGTGAGCAAGTACAACATCGTGGACGCTACGCCGTTCAAGCGCGACCCGTTGAAGGAACTGGCAGCCGCTTGTGCTAAGCACGGCATCAAGTTCGGCTTCTACTACTCGCAATCGCAGGACTGGCACGAGCCATACGGGATGGGCAACACCTGGGACTTCGGCCCCGACGCCGGCAAGGACAAGAACTACGATGAGTACCTGCGCGGCAAGGCCGAGCCTCAGGTGAAGGAACTGCTCTCCAATTACGGACCGGTGGCCTTGATCTGGTTCGACACCGCGCGCATGATGACCGGCGACCGCGGTCCGCGCTTCATCGACATCATGCACAGCATGCAGCCCGCCACGCTGATCGATGGGCGCCTCGGCGTCAAGGGCGACTACGTCTCCACCGGCGATAACCAGATTCCCAATCAGGTGCTGAAGGAAGATTGGGAAGTGCCCGCCACCCTGAATAAAACGTGGGGGTTCAAGAAAGACGATACCGATTGGAAGACGGTTGACGATCTCACGTTCAAACTGGTGGACATCGTCAGCAAGGGCGGCAACTATCTGCTCAACGTCGGCCCGACCGCGGAAGGCGTGATCCCGCGGGCCAGCCAGGACAATTTGCGCGGCGTCGGCAAGTGGCTCAAGGTGAACGGCGAGTCAATCTACGGCGCCGGACCCACGCCTTTCGGCGGCGAGTTGGGCCAGGTGGACAACACCACCACGGATAAGAAGGGCAACCCCGGCTTCAAGCAGGCGAAGGAGTGGCGCTGTACCACCAAACCCGGCAAGCTCTACATCCACCTCTTCAAGTACCCAAGCGGGGCGTTCGAGCTTTCCAAGGTGGAAGGCAAAGTCAGCAAGGCCTACATGCTGGCCGAGAAGAAGTCCGCGCTCAAAGTGAAGCAGAGCGGCGATACGGTCAGCGTGACGCTGCCCGCGAAGGCGCCCGATGCGATCGATTCGGTGCTGGTGCTGGAGACCTCAAAATAGATTGCCGGCCGGAGCCTCGCCCAACGTTCACTCTTTGGGCGCGCGATCCGGGTGCAGGTAGCCCGCGAGGAACCGCCAGACCTCGCGGCGGGACTCGCGGGCGGCCTTGGTATCGATGCGATTGAAATAGTGGCCGCCCGGCGCGTCCTGATAAATCTTGTATTCGAACTTTTTCCCTTCCGCCTTAAGAGCTTCCACCAGGTGCTGCACTTCGAGAATGTTCACGTCCTCATCATTGGTGTTGCCGTGGATCAACAGCGGAGTCTGCAGTTCCTTGACATGGAAGACGGGCGAGCGTCGGCGGTACTCCATGACGTCTTCACGTACCGTGCGGCCGATGTGATACGGCGCCGAGTAGAGCGCCTGGTAGCCCGCGGGCTCGTAGCCCATGCGCTCGACCAGATCGCTGACCGGCACCCCCGCATAGGCCGCCGCGTACGCCTGCGGGTGCGCGAAGATGTTCATCAACGTGATCAGCCCGCCGTGGCTCCAGCCGATCACGCCGACGCGCTTGGGGTCGAGGAACGAATAGTTCTCCAGCATCCACTGGCCTGCGAGGTAGACGTCGTCCACCTCGCGCCCGCCATAGTCGATCTGCTCGTAGAAGCCGCGGCCATAGCCCGAGCTGCCGCGGTAGTCCGCCGAGATAATCGAATAGCCCTGCTCCAGCATCTCGCGAAAGACGTGCGCGTCGCGCGTGTCCTGGTTCGCGTGAATCCCCTGGTGGGCGAATACCAGCAGCGGCTGCTTCTTATTGCGGTCGAGGTTCTTGGGGATGAAAGTGTAGGCGCGAATGATCAGCGGATTTCCGGCGCCGGGCGCGCGCGGATTGCCGGTCCGCGCCGGCGGCAGGCTGGTGTACTCGATCTTGTCGATGTGCGCGATGTCGCTGAGCAGGGTATGCCACATCAGGTCGTCGATCTTCTTGATGACCTCGTCGTTGCCCGTGCCCGGCGGAGTGGCCGCCGGCGCGGTGGTCACGGGTGCGGACGGTGCAGTCACCGGCGCGGGCGGGGCTTGCGCCAGCAGACGGAAGGCGAGAACCGGGATCACCAGGAATGTGCGCATGAGATACGGAATATTATGGCAGAGCGGCGGCCAGTTTTGCGGCGGCAATGGCTTGTCCGACGTGGCGCTGGGTGTGCTCCGCCATGTGGGTCAACAGTCCGATGACCGTGGTGGGCAGGCGCTTGCGTCCGACTGTGCGCGCGTCGGCCAGCGTGGCGGTGTCGAGTGCGCGCACGACGGCCTCGGCATCGCGGAAGACTTTTTCCATGGCTGCGAGCAATTGCTCGCGGGTGGGTTGCTCCGCGCTCGCCTCCGCCTCCATCGCGGCCAACTGTGCCGGCGTTAATTCCCTGCCCTGCAGGTAGGCCAGCAGGCGCTCGGCGCTGCCCGCAAGGTGGCGAATGTGAAAACCCGCGGACGTGAGTCCGAAAGGCCTGGCCCACAATTCCGCCGGTGACAGCTTGGCGGTGTGCAGTGCCAGGTCTTCGCGCGCCATCTGGAAGGAATAAAGTAGCGGCGCCAGCAACGGGTCGACGCCTGGGAGGGGCCCGCGCATCCAAGGTTCGGTTGGGGGTTCGATTGGGGGTTCTGGCATGTTTTCATTTTGCGGCCGGGACCGTCCACAAGTACAGTTTGCCGGTATAAGCTGTAGGCATGCCCGACGTACCGCAGCCCACATTCATCCCCAGCACGGAGGAACTGAGCCACCTGGAGCGCGACCTGCGCTTTCATCCGAGCACCGTGGTAAATCCCACTACGCTTTCGGTGGAACAGGTGGCGGCCTTCAATCGCGAGGGCTACCTGAAGGGCATCCGCATCTTTAACGAAGCGGAGATCGGGGACATCCGTGCGTACTTCGACGATCTTCTGGCGCGCACCCTGGCGGCCGGCGGCGATAGCTACTCGATCAGCACCGCGCACTTGCGGTACGGGCGTGTCTGGGACCTGTTGACGCACCCACGCATCGTGGCGACGGTGAAGGATCTGGTGGGCAACGATGCCATCGGGTGGGGCTCGCACTTCTTCTGCAAGATGCCGGGCGACGGCAAACGCGTGTCGTGGCACCAGGATTCCAGCTACTGGCCGCTGACGCCGTCGAAGGCGGTGACCGTGTGGCTGGCGATCGACGACGCCGACGTGGAGAACGCCTGCATGCGCTATATTCCCGGATCGCATGTGCTGGGACACCTGACTTACGCGTTGAGCGAGACCGACGAAAGCAATGTGTTGAATCAGACTGTGGAGGGTGTGGAGCAGTTGGGCGAACCCGTGGACGTGGAATTGAAGGCGGGCGAAATTTCGATTCACAGCGACCTGTTGCTGCACGGGTCGGAGGCCAATGAGTCGGCACGGCGGCGCTGCGGACTGACGCTGCGATATTGTCCCGCCGATGTGCGCGCAGGGCTCGGATGGAATGCGAAGGGCGTGGTGGTAAGCGGCCGCGATGAGTCGGGCCACTGGGCGAACGCGCCGCGGCCGGAGTAGGTCTTCGTGGGGCAGACTTCAGTCTGCGCACCGACTTCAGTCGGTGCAGTCGCTAGCCGACGAAGCCTCCCGGCCTTTGGCCGGTGTACC
>JBDTPR010000427.1:0-6066 GCA_039932635.1 Candidatus Solibacter sp. | reverse complement strand
GAGGTCAAAAGCGGGAAAGACTCCGGAACGATCGCCGCAACCTTCGAGTGGACCGATATGGAAGGCAATAATCCGATTCTGACGGAAGACCGGGTGATGACCTTTTACAATGACGCGAAGCTGCGCTACTTCGACGTGGACCTGAGCCTGACGGCCATCGCCAAGGTGGTCTTCGGCGACGGCAAGGATGGCGCGTTCGGCATCCGCCTGCGCCCCGTGCTGCAAGAGGACAAGGGCAAGTCGCACATCACCAACGCCGAGGGCCTGGTGGGCGAGAAAGCCTTGTGGGGCAAGCCTTCGGACTGGTGCGATTATTCCGGCGAGATCGCCGGCGAGAAGGTCGGCGTGGCGATTCTGGATCATCCCGAAAATCCGCGCCACCCGGTGCGGTGGCATGCGCGCGCGTACGGTTTGTTCGCCGCCAACCCGTGGGGGCTCGCCGTATTCACCAACGACAAGACGCAGGACGGCTCGATGACGGTGGAGCCCGGCCAGAGCGTGCGCTACCGCTATCGCGTGATCATCCATCCCGGCGATGTGAAGGACGCGGACATCGCGGGTCAGTACACGAAGTACGCGAAGAAGTAGTGGGGCTGAGTTCATGGAGACGGCGGCTGCGTGCGCGGCCGCTGATCCAGCAGCTGGAAATCCGCGATGTGGTGGCGCGCTCACTCGAATTCCAGGAGCGTCTGGCGGCGGCGCGCCAGGAGAGCGCGGCTCCCCATCCAGGGTGGTATCCGTGGGACAGTTTCGGAACGCTGACGAGACTGAACGAATTGCTCACCGGTCGTCAGCGCTATCTGGAGCCGATGATCGGGGACGACCCGGTCCTCGACCTGGGCTGCGGCGACGGCGACCTCGCCTTCCTCTTCGAGAGCCTGGGCTGCCGGGTGCTTGCGGTGGACAATCCTCCCACCAATTACAACCGCATGGCCGGCGTGGAGGCCCTGAAGATCGCGCTCGATTCGTCGGTGCGGATCGAGGCGGTCGATCTGGACGCGGGCATGCAGTTGCCACTAGGGCGCTGCGGCCTCGCGCTGTGCCTCGGCATCCTGTATCACCTGAAGAATCCGTATGGCGTGCTGGAAGGGCTGGCGCGGCGCGCGCGATATTGCCTGTTGAGCACGGCCATCACGCGGTTCGCCCCGGATCAGACCACCGGCGTCAACGAAATGGCGGTGGCCTTCCTGGCGGGGCGCGACGGGTTGCGCGGCGACGAAACCAACTACTGGATCTTCTCGGAGACAGGCTTGCGCACGCTGGTGGACCGCTGCGGCTGGGATGTCTGCGACTGGATGATGGTGGGCGCGGACGAATCGATTCTGTGGAATACGCAACGCGACGAGCGCGTTTTCTGCCTGCTGCGGTCGCGGAAATTCGAGGTTGATCCACGCAGCCAACTGGTGTCGGGCTGGCACGGCCTGGAGAATGGCGCGTGGCGCTGGACCGAGCGGCAGTTCTCGCTGGTGGTGGCGCCGGGTGGTCAGCGCGTGTGTTTGAAGGTGAGGGCTCCCGAGGATCTGACGTTCCCGCTGGTGTTGACGGCGCGCAGCGGAGGCGTGGAGATCGGGCGGCACGAACTCGCAAGCGCGGGGGATTACGACTGCGCGCAGATAGCACCGGAGGGCGCGGAGGCGCTGCTGGAGTTCGAGGTGGACCGAGCGGCCGGTCCTTCCGAAGAGGACGGGCGGGTGCGCGGAGTCGTGGTGCGCGGCGTGGAATTAGGGTAGCGACCTCGTCCTACATCTTGTGCAAGTACGCGTAACTCGCGGCCATAAATTCCAGGTTCATTTCCACAAAGTAGTTTTGTACTCCAGCCGACTTGGCGGCAGCAAATAGCCCCTTCCAATCGACCACTCCCTGCCCGACAGCGACGCCCTTTTTTTCCGCCGTGGAATAGTCCGCCAGGTGCAGCGACAGGAAACGCCCCGGGTATTTCTTCAAGTATGTGGCCGCTTCTACGCCTAAGCTGATCACCGCCACCTGGAACTGGAGTTTGACCAGCTTGGGGTCTAACGTCTGAAGCAGCGCATCGTAGATCAAAGTGTCGTCGAGCTTGGCGAATTCCCCGTTGTGATTGTGAAATCCTAATTGGATGCCGGCCTTTTGGGTTCGTTCGCCGATGCCGTTGAGGGTAGAAGCGGCAGTCTTCCAATCCTGAAGCGTGGCGGTCGCCGGGAGACCGAAAGTGGACACCACCATCTGCTTGAGGCCGAGCCCCTTGGCGAAGGCAATGCGCTCGTCCGGATTCTCCTTCATCTCGCGGAAGCCGTAATGGCAGCTCTCGCAACGCAATCCCGCACCCTCGATCGTGGCCCGAGTCTTCTCCGGGGGAATCGCGGCGAGCGCCTTGAATTCGCCGTAGCTGTGCGGCGAACACAACTCGATGGTGCGATAACCCATCGCGGAGACCTGCTTCAAAGTGCCCTCGAAATCCTTCGAGAGCAGATCGCGGATCGGCCAGGTCTGCGTTCCGATGGGCAGGCCCATGGGATCCGCGTATGCCGCAATGGCGGCTCCAGCGGTGGCGGTGACGAAGTTACGGCGCGAAAGTGTCATACGGATTCGGGACTCCAGCCCTTGCGGTAATCGCGGGAAAGGTATTGGTTGGCGGTCGGAACGTTAGTGATCTTCTGCGCCGCGGCATCGAACAGCAGCCGCTTGCGGGTGCGCAGCGCGACGGCATAAAGGTTGACAGCCTCGGAGATGCCTCCCGCGTGCAGGAAGCTGCCCGGCGATTGCGCGCCGCCGCGGCAGGCTGCAATCCACTGTGTGAGTCCGGGCGAGAGCGCATTGGCCTCGCGGACGCGTGTCGCCGCAACAGGCGCGCCATTCATGCGGCGCTCCGGAATCAAGCGTGGGCCTTCCACCCGGAAGCCGGAGAGAATTTTGCCCTTGTCGCCGACGAACATCATGGCCTCGGCGGGGAACTCCTTATTGTCCTCTTCGAGCTCCGGCGGAACCGGCGGGCGCATGCCGCCTTCATACCAGATGAGATCGACGGGACCGCGTGCCCCGCGCGCCGGATACTTGAAGCGCACGATGCTGGCTGCGGGGAACGCGAAATCGTTCTTGATGCCGGTAGATACGCCGTCGGCCAGCGCCGCGTCGTGCGAGGCCATCGGGTCGATCACCGTGGGACCCGTGAGATCGAGCGCGCGGAAGACCGTCCACAGAGAGTAGTGCCCCATGTCGGCCATGGAGCCGCCGCCGAAATCGTACCAGCCGCGAAAGGTCATGTGGGTGTAATTGGGATGGTACGGCCGTTCGCGCTCGGGGCCGAGCCACAGATTCCAATCGAAGCCCTCCGGGACCGCCGGCGTGTCGGTAGGCAGGGTGGCGTACTGCGGCCAGACAGGGCGGTTAGTCCAATTGTGGATCTCACGCAGCGTGCCGATCGAGCCATCCTTGATCCACGCCAGCACCTGATCCATGGACCCGTTGGAATCCCACGGCATAAAGTGGGTGGCGACGCCGGTGGTGCGCGCGGTATCGATCACACGCGCTGCTTCAGTGAGACGGTTGGCAAGGGGCTTATGAATGATGACGTGTTTGCCGCGGCGCATCGCGGCAATCGAGATGACGCCATGTAGGTGGTCGGGCGTCATGATCTTGACGGCGTTCAGATCCTTCTGTTTGTCGAAGAGCTCGCGGAAATCGGCGTACGCCGCACAACTCTGATTCGAGTAGAACGTGTCCACGACGTTTTTGCCTACGTCGCGGCCGCCGGGGATCGGCGAGCCTGGGCCGGTGTCCCATGAGGGCTTATTCAGGCCGCTGCGGATGTCGCGGAGCAGGCCGGCGCGGTTCCAGTCGCGGTAGCCAATGGGATTTTTGCAGGGGTCGCAGACGGCGACAATCTGGATTTCGGGAGAGGCGAGCAGGGGGAATATTTCGCGCAGTCCCTCGGTTCCCGTGCCAATGTGAGCAAGCGTAATCTTGTCGCTGGGAGGAACTTCGCCGGAGCGTGCAAGCAGGCGGCGGGGGAGAATGGTGAACGCAGTCGCAACCGCTGCCGTTCCCAGGAAATCACGTCGATTGGAATCGCCGGGCATATCATCTCCAAACGCAGCGCGGCGATAAATGCCGCGCTACGCAGGTTACTATAGCCGGATTCCCGGTCGGTTTCCAGGGGGTTATGAAATCAGGCAGTGGCTCCCATCGGCATGGCGAGGTGGTTCTCAAGCTGAAAGCGGTGGGAGGTAAGTTGGACAGCGCTACGTGTGCCGCGGCTGCGCAGGACGAGGCCGCTGGCGTGCAGGCTGACCGGATATTTTCCCTGTTGAGTGGCAGGCCATTCAACAATCAGCTCAAGGCGTCCCCCCACGGGAAATTCGCGGCGGCAGCGGAGGTTCAGACCACCCGAGCCAATGTCATGAACCGTACCGACTCCCCAACGGGAAGTATACCCTTCGGATGTCAGCCGAAAATGTACCGTCAGGGGAATCTGAAAGCGTCTTTTTTCGCGCCGATCTGGCTGAGTGAGTTTCTTCATTCGTTATCCTCATGAACCCCTTCACCTGGAGGTACTAGGTGAGCATGAACGATCGGAAGAGGTATGGCTCTGGCTACAGCAATCGATCTGCCATGTCCTAAACCTCGTATTTCCGTTACCGGTAATCGAGGCTTCGGTGGTTTTTACTCACTTCATGGTAAGGGACGCCGACTTTGCCAAAGCGTTGCGAGTATAAAAAAGTAAGGGTGAGTAAATGCGCCACTTGGGCGATCTGGGAGTACTGGAGCTGGAGAACATGAAATTGGGCAG
Source organism: Candidatus Solibacter sp. (assembly GCA_039932635.1). GTDB lineage: Bacteria > Acidobacteriota > Terriglobia > Bryobacterales > Bryobacteraceae > Solibacter. The sequence continues at coordinate 1,301 of JBDTPR010000427.1, read as the reverse complement.
ATTGACACCCTTTTGCATCAGCTTTGGCCGGTTGATCGTTCGTCCAGTTCGTTAATTTTCGTGCAATTTTAGTTTGCTATTGTGTTGGCTGGCGCACAGTCCTAACTGTGTACGCGTTGTATGTCTAGTCACAATGAGGGCTAAGTCGCGAGTAGGTATCCGTTCGGACTAATCAGCGGCGGTAATGAAAAAGGGCGGCCTCGGAGGCCGCCCTACTTATTTAAACTGCGCCGTTCTTCCTACTTATCTGTCGCCGACGAAGTTGACCATCACCTGAGTTTCGGATTCCACTGCCTGACCGTTGAGCAGCGTGGGGCGGTACTTCCACTGCTTCACGGCTTCGGCGGCGGCGTTGGTCAGCATCGGGTGACCGGAGATCACCTTCACCTTCTTGATACTGCCATCGGCGCCGATCGTGGCGCTGAGGACGACTGTGCCCTTGGCGCCGGTCTGCTTGGCGATCTTGGGATACTCGGCATCTTTGCGGGTGATCAGTACGGCCTGTTGAATCTGTCCGCCAGACTTGTTGGGCGCCGTGGACGTGGCATTGCCGTTGGCAGCCGATGCGGCGGGCGAAGGAACGGCGGGCGCCGGTACGAAGGGTGCGGGCGCCGTGGGGTTCACGCCGATGCCCGGGATTGCGCTGGCAGTGCTGCCGGTGTTCCCATTGCTCACGGTCGGGGCATCGGGAAGATCGCTTGGGGCCGCCGGACGTAGACGCTGCGAGAGCGATTCGGACTGGAAGGCGCGCGTCGCCGTGACCGGCTTGGGCGTCTCGGCTACGGGTTCAGCAGCGGCGATCGGAGTATTGGGCGCCGTGGGAGCGGGCGCGCCATTGGCCGGCTTGGCGCTGGCCGCGGCGGCCTTGGCTGCCTCAGCCTCGTCCAGCGGCGAAGGACGCGTGCGCAGCATCCGTACGGTTTCGGTCGCCGTGGTCTTCTGGTTCTTGTCGGTGACTTCCATCTTGAAACTGATGTCGGTACCGGAGGGGATGTAAACGATGCTCCCAAGGGCCAGTTGAGCCAAGTCCATCGAGACGTTCTCGCGCTGGTCGCCATCGGAAATCGAGAGGTTCGCCTTGCTGGCGTTCTTGATGGCGTCGGCGTCGCGGTTCCAGGTGAGCAGGAACTGGCCATTGGCGCGTTCGACGTGGAGCTGGAGCTGCGAGGTGTCCTGGTGGGCGGCCGGGGCGGTGGGCTTGCCGCTGGATTTCAGGTAGCCCGGGTAGATGAAGAGTGCCACGATTGCGACCATGGTCACCGCCGCGGAGGTTCCGCTGCGGACGGCGCAGGTGGCGGCCG
>JBDTPR010000426.1:0-6068 GCA_039932635.1 Candidatus Solibacter sp. | reverse complement strand
GGCGCGCGCGCAACTTGGCATCACACGCTCCTCGCAGTATCCGGCGCTGGACGCGCGGGCGGGCTACGCCGCGGCGCAGAGTCCGGTGTTGCCCTCCACTTCGTATACGTCGATCAGTGCCGCGCTCTCCTGGGAACTCGACTTTTGGGGACGCCTGCGCCGCCAGACCGAGACCTCTCGCGCCCGTTATCTGGCGAGCCAGGAAGGCGCGCGCTCGGTGCGCATCTCGCTGGTTTCCGATGTGATGGAGACTTACTTCCAACTGCTGGAGCAGGACCTGGAACTGGAGATCAGCCGTAAGACTCAGGACATCGCCAAGAACAGCCTCAATCTGGTGGACCTGCGGCATCAGCGCGGCGCCGCCACGGGGCTCGACGTGAAGCAGGCCGAGCAACTGTTGTATACGGCCGGGGTGCAGAGCGCCGCGGCGGAGCACAACATCGCGCAGAGCGAGAACCTGCTGAGCCTGCTGCAAGGCGCCGCGCCGATGGCACAGGGGCGCGGCCGTAAACTCGAGGAGATTCCGATCCCCACGCAGCTACCGGCGGGACCACCTTCGGCGCTGTTGGAGCGTCGCCCCGATATTCGTGAGGCGGAGCAGAATCTGGTGGCCGCCAACGCGCAGATTGGCGTGGCCCGTGCGCTGTATTATCCGCAGATTTCGCTGAGCGCGGTTGGCGGGGCGCAATCGAGTTCTTTCCTGGATCTGGTCTCCGGGCCCGCGCGTGTTTACAGCATCGGTCCCGCGGCGCTGCAATCCGTCTTCAATGCGGGGCGGATTCGCAATCAGGTGCGCTTTACCGAGGCGCAGCAGCGCGAACTGCTGATCGCCTACCAGCGCTCCATCTATTCGGCGCTACGCGAAGTGTCCGACGCGCTGGTTTCGTTTGACCGGTTGAAGGCGCAGCGTAATCAGCAGGAACTGCTGGTGAATACTCTGGAGGAGACGGTACGGCTGTCGGACCTGCGCTATCGCGGAGGATTGGATAGCTATCTGCAGGTGCTGGACGCGCAGCGCAATCTCTTCGTGGGGCAACTGCTGCTGGCGCAGTTGCGGCTTCAGGAGCGCGTCTCGGTGGTCCAGCTTTATCGGGCTCTGGGCGGCGGCTGGACGGCGTAGGGGATTAATCCCCCATCGAGATGCAGGCCGCAAGCTAGGGGAGCTTCCGGCCTGGCGAACTTCGCTCGGAGGCGGGACGAGGGCGTCCCGCGCGGACCAGGGGGGCCGCCCTACAGATGCGGCGCAGGTCACCGAGAAATGGCCAATCTCCAGGGGCGAGCTTCGCCAACATGGCGCCGGTAAACAACCGGCGCGCAGGATACCATCCTGCCCCACAGGTCTTCAGGAGTTGCTGCGTACGTAATCGAACGTTCAAAGGGCCGTCATTCTGGCTATAATCGCTCACGCATGCAGCAGACAGTAGCGATTCTCGGTGGTGGAGTGGCTGGGCTGAGCGCGGCCCACGAACTCGCGGAGCGGGGTTTCAAGGTTCACGTGTATGAGCGCAAACCGGTGCTGGGCGGCAAGGCGCGCAGCTTGTCGGTGACCGACTCCGGCGTCGGCGGACGCCTGCCGCTCCCCGGAGAGCACGGCTTCCGCTTCTTCCCCGGTTTCTACAAGCACGTGATCGACACCATGCGCCGCATTCCTTTTGGCGAGCATGCGAGCGTCTTCGACAATCTCAGTGTCGCCACGCGCATGCTGCTGGCGCGCCAGGGGCAGAGCGAACTCACGTGGATCGCCCGAAGCCCGCGCACGCTGCAGGACCTGCGCGTCTTCCTGATGGAGTTGTTCACGCCGCTGGGTGTGCCGATCAAGGAGATCAGCTTCTTTGTCAGCCGGCTGCTGACGGTGGCTACGAGCTGCGCGGAACGCCGCCTGGCCGAGTATGAAAACATTGCGTGGTGGGATTTCATCGCCGCGCCGCGCATGTCGAAGGCCTATCAGGCGTACCTCGGACAGGGAATCACGCGCTCCCTGGTGGCGATGCGCGCGGAGGAGAGCAGCACGCGCACGGTCGGCGGGACGCAGTTGCAGTTGCTGTACTGCTTCATCTCTCCCGACGGCGTCTTCGATCGCCTGTTGTCAGGCCCTACGAATGATGTCTGGATCCACCCGTGGACCCAATACCTGCAGAAGCTCGGCGTCGAATTCCACACTGGGGTGAAGGTCACGAAGATTGCCACTGCCGGCGGGCGGGTGACAGGCGTAAGTCTCGACACAGGCACCGGACCCTCGCAGGTGACCGCCGATCACTATATCGCCGCCATGCCGGTGGAAGTCATGACCGCGCTTGTGGACGATGCGCTGAAACAGGCGGCGCCGTCGTTGGGTAATTTGAGTAAGTTAAAGACTCGCTGGATGAATGGCATTCAGTTCTACCTTTCCAAAGACGAGCCGTTAGTCCATGGCCACGTGATGTATCTGGATTCGCCGTGGGCGCTCACCTCGATTTCGCAGCGGCAATTCTGGAATAAGGTGGACCTGTCCACGTATGGCGATGGCAGCGTCCGCGGCATTCTCTCGGTTGATATTTCGGATTGGGAGGCTCCGGGCCAGGTTTTCGGCAAGCCCGCGAGCGCGTGCAGCGCGGAGGAGATCAAGGAAGAAGTCTGGACGCAGTTGAAGAATCACATGAATGATGGCGGGGAAGAGATCATCAAGGATGCCAACCTGGTGTCGTGGTTCCTGGATCCGGATATCGAATTCCCGAACCCCGGCGAGGCCACGAATGCCGAGCCTCTGCTGATCAACACGGCGGGTTCGCTGCAATACCGTCCGGAAGCGCAGGTGGAGCTGGAGAATCTGTTCCTTGCCTCCGATTACGTGCGCACGTACACCGACATCGCTTGTATGGAGGCGGCCAATGAAGCCGCGCGGCGGGCGGTGAATTGCCTGCTGGTGGCGTCCGGCTCCAGCGCGACGCCGGCGCAGCTATGGAAGTTAGAGGAGCCCGCGTTCCTCAAGCCGATTCAGGAGATCGACAGGATCCGGTTCAAGCTGCGCCTGCCGCATGATGTGCCTGCGTTGTAGCCCTCGCGCTACCATGGCAGCGTGGGCTTCTACCTCTGGATGGACGAGCAGTTGGCGTGGGCGCAGGGCACCTATGAGTACCGGCCGATGGGGAGCGCCGTGATCTCGCAATCCGACCTCTTCAGGCGCCGCGATTTCACGGCGCGGCGTCCTCCGAAGCCTCCCCGGGGCGCTCCGTTCGTGGGGCAGTTCGCCAGCTTGGGGCATCTGAATCAGCATTTGAAGAGCCAGCGGGGCGGGGGTAAGGGCCGCATCCGGGCTGGCGGCGGGTAAGCAACAAGGGGATTATCGCCAGCTACCGGTTCTCCTGAGCGGGGCCAACTGCCGGCTTTACCGACGACTCAGGACTTGGGCCTTATGGTGACCGCTACGGCACCGGGTGACCCAGGCGCGGGACGCTCCCGATTCGTAATGGTAGTATTCGGAGATGCTTCGAACGACTATGCTTCTCTCTGCGCTGAGTGCTGCGGCTATCCTGACCGCTTCCTGCGCTCCGACTGCCGTACCCGATACCCGCGCAGCCGACGAAACCGCGATCCGGTCGCTGGACGAGCAGTGGTCCGCCACGGCGGCGAAGAACGATCTCGAAGGAACACTCGCGTTCTATGCTGAGGACGCCGTGCTGCTTCCGCCCAACACGCCGATCGCCAAGGACCAGAAGTCGATTCGTGAATCCTGGGCGGGCCTGCTTGGCCCGAACACGGCTGTATCGTGGAAGGCGTCCAAGGTCGAGGCGGCTAAATCCGGTGAGTTGGGGTATATGTACGGTACGTATCAACTCTCGATCAAAGATCCAAAGGGCGGGCCGGCGATCACGGATACAGGCAAGGTCCTTGAGGTCTGGAAGAAGCAGTCCGACGGCAAGTGGAAGTGTATTGTGGACACGTACAACTCGGATATCCCCGTTCCCGCGGTTCCGGCCGTGACGAAGTAACGGAACCGTCGCCCAGTCGCTGAGGGAGACGTGGCGGCGGCTCACCAACGGCGCGAAGAGACCTGTCTTCCTCCGGCAAATCTTGAGCGACACGTCGCACCCCAACTGCGTTTCACGCGCGCGAAACACTTCAGCAATCCCGACCGCGCCCAGCGGCGAGACGATCTCGGAGGGCGCCAGGTGAGTTGGCTCAAATGGATCGATTCAGGACCCGATTGAGGCGCCGCACGAAGCTGCCGGGTTCCTCGATTGGCAGGCCTTCCACGAGCAAGGCCTGGTCATAGAGGAGCCATGCTGCGTCTTCCGCGACGGCGCTATCGTTATGTGCGAGCAGCTTTTTCACAATTTCGTGGTTTGGATTGATCTCCAGCGTCGGCTTTGGGGCGGGAATATTCTTTTGCCCCATCGCGCGCAGCATCTGTTGCATCTTCATGGAGGGTTCCTCCTCCTCGGAGACGATGCAAGAGGGACTGTCGGCAAGTCGCACTGAGGCGCGCACATCCTTCACGCGATCGCCGAGAGTCGCCTTGATCCTGTCGAGTAGCGGCTGGATTTCCTGGGTGTTGTCTGGTTCCGACTCATCCTTGAAGTCTTCACTAGTGGAACTCTTGTTCACCGCCTTGAGGTCCGTACCGTTGTACTGATCGATGCCCGAGAAGATAATCTCGTCGATGTCATCATCCAGCACCATCACTTCCAGATCCTTCTTACGGTAGATTTCCAGTAGTGGCGACGTGCGGAGCAGGGATTCGGGTCCGCCAGTGATGTAGTAGATGCCTTTCTGCCCGTCCTGCATGCGCGCCTTCACTTCGGCGAGGCTGGTGAGCCCTTCCACTTTTGTCGATTTGAAGCGGATCAGATCGAGTAGCGTTTCGCGATTTGCAAAGTCGCCGTACAGGCCTTCCTTTAGCGGACGGTTGTATTCGGCGATGAACTTTGCGTACTGCTCGGGTTCGCCGGCCGCGATATTCTTCAGTTCGGAAAGAATCTTCTTCACGCTGGCTGTGCGTATGCTGGTGAGCACGCGGTTCTGCTGCAGGAGTTCGCGGCTGACGTTGAGCGGGAGGTCTTCGCTATCGATAATGCCGCGAACGAAGCGCAGGTACTGGGGCAGAAGTTCCTTCGCGTCGTCCATGATGAAGACGCGCTTGACGTAGAGCTTTACGCCGCCCTTGTATTCGGCCTGGTAGAGATCGAGCGGCGCCTTGGAGGGGATGTAGAACAGAGTGGTGTATTCCAGGCTGCCCTCGGCCTTGGTGTGGAACCAGAACAGAGGGTCTTCCCAATCGCCCGAGATCGCTTTGTAGAGTTCCTTGTAGTCCTCATCCTTCAGTTCCGACTTTGGCCGGCGCCAGAGAGCGCTGGCGGCGTTGACCTGCTCGGTGGTGCGCTTCTGGATTGACTTCTTCTCCAGTTCGCTCCACTCGCTTTTGTCAAAGGTGAGAAAGATCGGGAAGGCGATGTGGTTGGAGTATTTCTTAACGATCTGCTGCAAACGCCAGCTATTGGCGTACTCCTGGCCCGCTTCGTTGAAGTGCAGCATGACCGTGGTGCCGGCCACCGCACGCTCGGCGGGCTCGATGTCGAAGCCTGTCTTTCCGTCGCTGGTCCAGCGCCAGGCCTGTTCCTCACCGGCCTTACGGGATATCACTTCGACTCGATCCGAGACCATGAAGACGCTATAAAACCCGACGCCGAACTGGCCGATGAGATTGGAGTCTTTCTTCGCATCCCCGGAAAGCTGGGAGACGAAATTCTTGGTTCCCGAGCGGGCGATGGTGCCCAGGTTCGAAACCAGATCCTCCTCGTTCATGCCGATGCCTGTGTCGGCGATGGTTAAGGTCTTGTTTCCCTCGTCGAGTTCCAGATCGATTCGGGGATTAAAAGGCAGCGACTTATAGGCGTCGTCCGTGACCGTCAGGTAGCGGAGTTTATCCAACGCATCCGACGAGTTGGAAATGAGTTCGCGAAGGAAGATCTCGGGATGCGAATAAAGCGAGTGTACGATGAGGTGCAATAGCTGGCTGACTTCGGTCTGAAATTCACGTGAAGACATAGGAGCTACCAGTATAAAGCCTCGACTCTTAGGTCGGCCGACAA
>JBDTPR010000425.1:0-6088 GCA_039932635.1 Candidatus Solibacter sp. | reverse complement strand
CCGCTCCGGCCCCCCGCGCGGCGACCGTCCGAGCTATGGTCCGCCCCGTGGAGACAGGCCTAGCTACGGTCCGCCTCGCGGCGACCGTCCCGACCGTCCGAGCTACGACCGCGGAGATCGCCCGAACAAACCCAATTTCGACCGCTCCGGCCCCCCTCGTGGCGACCGCCCCAACAAGCCCTGGGAACGCTCCGGTCCGCCTCAGGGAGATCGACAGAACGAAGCCAATTTCGAGCGCTCCGGCCCGCCCCGGGGCGACAACTATAAGAAACCAATCTATGATCGTGCCGACCATCCGGCCGCCAAAACTGCCGCACCGCCCGCCGAGCCGGTCGCTGAGCCGGTCGCCGAGGTCATTGCCGAGCCCGTCGCCGAAGTCATTGCCGAGTCTGGCGATCTTCCTCTCGCTGTAGTGGAACTCGACACGCCTCCCGTCGAGCCAGTCACCGAAACCACATCCGAAACCGAGCCCGAAGATATCGACGACATCGAAGACATCGAAGAGCCGCGGAACTCGGCCCCCGACGAAGCGGAAGCGGAAGCGCCCGCCGCGGCCATCGCCGTACCCCTTCCCCCGCCTCTGTCCCCGCCGCCTGCGCGCCCCGCCACGCCGCCTCCTGCAGTCTCCACGACGCGGACCGCGCCCGTGCGCTCCAACGCCCCTCGCCCGGCCGCAGCCCCGGCCGAAGTCCAACGCATCCGGAAGCTCTTCTTCTGGAAACTCAAGCAGCGTGAAATTCGCCTTGGCGAGCGCACCATCCTGATGGCCGTGCTCAACGTCACCCCCGATTCCTTCTCCGATGGCGGCAAGTACTCCGACCCCGACCGCGCCTACGCGCGCGCCATCGAACTCGAGGAACTCGGCGCCGACATCATCGACGTCGGCGCGGAATCCACGCGCCCCGGCTCCGCCCGCGTCTCGCTGGCGGAGGAAATTCGCCGCCTCATCCCGGTGCTCAAGCGCCTCAAGGACAAGCTGACCATCCCCATCTCGATCGACACCTATAAGGCCGAAGTCGCCGAGCGCGCCTTCGATCTGGGCGCCGAGATCATCAACGACCCTTCCTGCCTGACCTTCGAGCCGCAGCTCGCCAAGACCGTGGCGCAGTTCAACGGCGGCCTGATCCTCAACCACATGCGCGGCACTCCAGAAACGTGGGCCAAGCTCGGACCGATCGCCGACCCAATCGGCGCCATCGCCCGCGACCTCGACGCCACGGTCAACCGCGCGCGCCGGGCAGGCGTTGATAAGGTCCGCATGGTGATCGATCCGGGGCTCGGCTTCGGCAAACGTAAGGAAGAGAACAGCGCCATCATCGCTCATCTCGGGCACCTGAACACCCTCGAATTGCCGATTATGGTGGGGCCCTCGCGCAAGAGTTTCCTGGCGCATCCCGACCTCGAAGAGACCAAATACGCCTCTGCCGGCGCAGTCACCGCCGCCATCCTGGCAGGCGCCCACATTGTCCGCGTGCACGACGTGCGCGAAATGCGTGCGGCCTCCGAGGTGGCCGACGAGATCCTACGCTCGCGGCAGGAACAAATCATTCGATAGCGAAACACGATCGAAATACGGTAAGTCTATAGTGAGGCGCCTGCGTTGTTCAGGCGCCCATAAGGAGTCGCTATGCAGCGAGTTTCCGTACTTATATTGCTGGCTTCGGCCGCGTTCGCCCAGCCCCATGGCCGTCTGCCCGAATATGCTCTCGTCCTGGAAGATCCCCCGGTAGCCCAAAAGATTTCCTCGCGCGCGGCGCTGCAAAGCGCCGGTGCGCAGTCGCATCTGGCGAAAGTCCGCAATGCGCAGCGCGGGGTGCTCACGGAGCTTGCCGCGCGCAAGGTTCGCGTCGCGGCGACTTCCCAGACCCTGGTCAACGCCATCTTCGTGCGCGTGTCGCACCAGGATGCGCCCGCACTCAGAACCATCCCCGGCGTGAAGTGGATTCAATACCTCCCGCCCTCGAAACTTGCCCTGGCCGCGGCCGAAGATTTGATCCGCGTGCCGGCCGCCTGGAGTCTGATCGGCGGCAACGCCAATGCCGGCGCGGGCGTACGCATCGGCATCATCGATACCGGCATCGACCAGACACATCCCGGGTTCCGCGATACCGGCTTCACCGCGCCCTCCGGCTTCCCGGCGGGTGACGCCGCGTTCACCAACAACAAGGTGATCGTGGCGCGGAGCTACGTTTCCATGCAGATCGATACCGATCCCACGTTCTCCACGCCCGACGACCTCTCGCCGCGCGACCGTCAGGGCCACGGTACCGCGATCGCGATGATCGCGGCCGGCGTGCAGAATACCGGCCCGCTGGGCAGCATCACCGGCATCGCGCCCAAAGCGTTTCTGGGCAACTACAAGGTCTTCGGATCTCCGGGCGTCAACGAGTACACCACGCGCTCTTCCTGGATTCAAGCGCTCACTGACGCCACCAACGACCGCATGGATATCGTCACACTCTCGCTTGGCGAGGGCGACCCGGCCTTCTACGGCGCGCTCGATACGGGTACCAATGTCTGCGGGGAGGCGGTCTGCGATGTCGGCGCGGCGGCAGTGGAGAACGCCACGCGCCTTGGCGTGTTGGTGGTGGCCGCCGCCGGCAATGTCGGCGATCAGGGACAGCACGGCGTCACCAAATACTCCATCGCGTCGCCCGGCAGCGCTCCCAACGCGCTAACAGTCGGCGCGTCCCAGAACAGCCATCTGGTCTACCAGAGCCTGCGCGCCGACCGTACCAGTTTCGCCGGTGCCCGCGGACTCTTCGGCGATGGCCCGCGCCCCACGTCTGCCATCACAGCTACAGCCAAAGACATCACCGGACTCGGCGATACCAGCGGACTCGGCTGCACCGCGCTACCGGCAGGCACACTCACCGGGTCCTTCGCACTGATTCAGCGCGGCACCTGCACCTTCGCCGATAAGGTCAACTTCGCGCAGGCGGCCGGCGCGGTCGGCGTGATCCTGTACCAGTCGGAAGGCGTCGACGATTTCACGCAGCGCCTGTATGTGCAGAACACTGCGATCCCCGCTTTCATGATCGGCAATAGCGATGGCAAGGCTCTGAAGAGCTTCCTCGGCGGCAACCCGAACACCACCGTCACACTGGACCCTGCCTACGCTACCGCCGATAACGCGCAGTTCAACACGATTGCAACGTTTTCTTCGCGCGGTCCCGTCGCCGGCAATTTCGCCGCCACCCGCGATTTCGGACTCAAGCCCGAAATCGTCGCGCCCGGCACGCACATCTACACCGCGACGCAGAATTACGATCCCACTTCGGACACGTACAACGCCACGCGCTACACGACGGTTAACGGCACCAGCTACTCGGTCGCCATGGCTGCCGGGGTCGCGGCCATGGCCAAGGCCCGCATTCCGAATCTGAATACGCCCGGGCGCCTCAAATCCGCGGTGGTCAATACGGCCACGAGCGATTTGCTCGGCGGTGTCCGTGTGACCGATGCCGGCGCGGGCAAACTCAATGCCGCCGATGCCGTGAACGTCTCTGTCACGCTGGAACCGGCGGCGATTTCGTTCGGTCCCGTCACCACGTTGCCGGTGAATCGCAATCTCACGATTACGAATGTGAGCGCTAGTCCGGCCACGCTTTTCCTTACCGTGCGGGCCACCACCATTGATGCAGCCGCACACGTCGCGCTCAGCCAGAACAGCGTCAACCTGAGCTCGGGTGGCAGCGCCACGGTGACCGTTTCGCTCACCGGCACGAAGCCCGTTCCGGGCGACTACGAGGGCTTCATCGACGTGACCGGCGCCGGTCCCGCTCTGCACCTCCCTTTCTTCTACGTGGTGGGCGATGGCGTGCCGTACGATATCTTCGCCATGCTGAATGGCGTCTTCACCGGCATTCCCAACGACGTCGGCTGGCTGCTGCTCTTCCGCACTTCGGATCGCTTCGGCGTGCCCGTGGCCAACGCTCCTGTCACCTTCAACGTGGTCTCGGGTGGTGGCAGATTCAATGCGGCAGGCGGCGATAAGGCCACGGATCTCATGGGCAATGCCGGCGTTTTCGTCGATCTTGGTCCCAGGCAGTCCGACCAGATCTTCACCGGCCGGGTGGGCACACTCACGCAGCGCTTCGAAGGCTTCGCCCGCCGGCTGCCCACGATCAACCCGAGTGGAGTGGTCAACGCGGGCACGTTCCAGGTGGGACAGGGCTTGCAGCCCGGCTCCTACATCTCGATTTTCGGGAGCGACCTCTCCGACACCACGCAGGTCGAAACCACGCTGCCTCTGCCGGTTTCGCTCGGGCAGGTGTCGGTGAGTTTCGATGGCGGCGGACTCAGCATCCCCGGCCGATTCCACTTCATCAGCCCCACGCAGATCAATGTGCAACTGCCCTGGGAGTTCGCGGGCCAGTCTTCCGTCAAGATGAAAGTTACTCTCTACGGCTACATCTGGAGCGCTGTCTACGACGTGCCTTTGGCCACTTACTCGCCCGGAATCTTCCCGGGTGCGATTACCGATGGCGCGAGCAACCTTCCCATTAGCGCCGCCAATCCGGCGAAGCGCGGCGGCTCGATCGTCATCTATGCCAATGGGCTGGGACCTGTCAGCGTGCCCCAGACGACGGGCGCACCTTCTTCCAGCACGCAGTTGGTGGGCACTAACGCCGGACCCGTGGTCACGATCGGAGGCGTGCAGGGCACCATTATCTTCAGCGGGCTCACGCCGGGTCTTGTGGCGACCTACCAGGTGAACGTGGGAATTCCTACCAACGCGCCCACCGGAACCCAGCCCCTGAAGCTTTCCATCGGCGGGCAGGACGTTACGGTGAACCTGATAGTGCAATAGGGGCCGGCTCCCAAGCTATAATGTGACCTTGGGAGCTGTTCCCCTTCGATGACCGATATCAAGAAAAAACTTCAGGACGAAATTGCCGTGCTCGAATTCGAGTACCTGGTCGAGTTGCCAAAGGAAATCCTGAAGGCTCGGGCCCACGGGGACCTCAGCGAGAATGCCGAGTATCACGCGGCCAAAGACCGCCAGGGCTTTCTCAATGCCCGCATCGGACATTTGAAGAAGCGTCTGGCCGACGTCATGATGGTGGACTTCTCGAAGATTCCGCACGATAAAGCGGGACTGGGCTCCACGGTGGTAGTGCTCGATGTCAAACGCGACGAGGAAGTCACCTACTATCTGGTGACCAGCGAGGAAGCGGATCCGCCGAATGGCCGGGTTTCCACCACCTCACCGATTGGACGCGCCCTGCTCAATAAGCAGGTGGGCGATGAAGTCAAAGTAGTGAGTCCCGGAGGCACCAAGGATCTGGAGATTCGCAAACTTACCACCATGCACGACCTGGCTTAGTTTATGACTGGTACGCGCGCGATCGGCATGTTCTTCGGTGCGATTATCAATCGCATCGTGCGCTGGCTTGCGCTCTCTAAGATCCACCCCAACGTGCTCACGTTCCTGGGGTTGTTAATCAACATCTGGGCCGCATGGCTGTTCGCGGCGGGCAGTTTCCGATGGGCCGGGGTAGTAGTAACCGGCGCGGCGATCTTCGATATGGTGGATGGCCGCGTCGCCCGCGCCACCAGTCAGGTGACGCGCTTCGGCGGGTTCTTCGATTCCGTCCTTGACCGCTACTCGGACCTGGCTTTGTATATCGGCCTGCTGGTCTTTTACGCCAGCATCAATCGCTTCTTTTATATCGTGCTGACCGCCATCGTCATGATGGGTTCGGTGATGATCAGTTACACGCGGGCGCGCGCCGAGAACGCGATCCCCAAGTGTAAAGTGGGTTTCCTGGAGCGTCCCGAACGCGTCGTCCTGATCATTATCGGCGCGCTATTCGATCGCATGGCGCCGGTGCTGTGGGTAATTGCGGTGCTGTCCAACGTCACCGTGGTCCACCGCATGATCTACACGTTCCAGCAGGCCAAACTGCTGGAGGAAGCCCAGACCCGCCTGCCTTCCCACGAGCAGCAGACCAGTCGCAAGAACCGGGCCGACTGACGCGCTGGCAGAGCCGCGACCGTAAGGGAGCGGTCGGCACGCGGCATCCAACCCAAGTTAGCAACCGTCGCGGTAGGGATGGCCGTTGCCAGCCACCCCCCGCACAGA
>JBDTPR010000424.1:0-6108 GCA_039932635.1 Candidatus Solibacter sp. | reverse complement strand
GGACAGCGGGTGTAAATGAAATCGATGGCGACGACTTTGCCGTGAAGGTCTTCGAGGCGCAGAGTGGCGCCGTGCTGGTCGGTGAGCTGAAAACCGGGAAGCGGTGCGCCGATGGCGAGCTTTTCGGGCGGAGGCGGTAGTGGCGCGTCGGGGCCGCCGGCGGGGCGGATCCTGCGGGCGGAGGATCCGTCTTTGCCCACTTCAAGGTCGAAGGTGATGCGCATACCGGGATGCAGTACGGCCAGGTCAGCGGCGCTTTCCGCGCGGAAGGGCATCATCATCGCGGGCATGTAGTGCGGGATTTCGCGATGCGAGACCAGCAGCGTGCGCGACGCGGTATCCACGGCAACGACGATGCCGTCGACGGGAAACGTCTTCGCCGCCAAGACAAGTGGTAAGGCAATAAGGAAACTGCGCAGCATACCCAATAGAAGTTAGTTGGATTATACGCGAATTCGGCTGCGCAGCCCAGATTGAAGCGGGAAATTGAAGCGGAGCGGTCAGCGGGTGGAGGTGGCCTTCTGAACGCGCACCTGAATTTCGTTGACCACCTGTTGCACGTTAGGCACCGCCGACGCGACCGTTTCGGCCTTGTTGCGCAATTCCTGTGAATCGGCATCGCCGGTCAGGGTCACGACGTGGTTTTTCACGGTGTACTTAACGTCGCGGAGGTTGTACTGAATTAGAGCGGCGTCCATGTTGGCGGCGATACCCTTATCCAAGGCGGCATTCACTTTTTTGGCATCGGATTCGACCCCGGGCGGCAGGACTTCGATCTGGTTGGCGACCACTTGCTGGCCGGCTACCGAACGCGCGACCGATTCGGCGCGCAGTTTGTCATTGTCGGAGGGCACATGGCCGGTGAGCGTCACCACGCCTTTGTCGCGATCCTGAGTGGCGCTGATGTCTCGCAGTCCCGCCTGAGTGAGTGCGGCGCGAACATTGGCGGCGACGTCGGGCGCTTTCGGCGCGGTGGAGCAACCCGCCAATCCCACGGCAACCGCGAGCGTCAGTAACAATGAATACACTTTAGAGCTTTTCATAGACACGTCCCCAGCTCAATAAGCACGGCGGGGGCCGAAGCGTGCGATGGGACCGAATCGCCCAATCAGCGGCCTACTTGACTACGCATTGCGAGTTTTATCACGGTCCCGCGGAGGGGGCGGCGGTTAACATGGCGATAGAAAGCTATGCCATCCACAAACTCTCCATCCAAGAAGAAGCAAGAGCAAACTGATCGCCCCTTCCTTTCCGACATTCAAGAACTACGCCGCCGGGCTCGCGAACATATGGAAATGGGTGCGGTGACCAGCGCCTACAAGGCCGACCGGGAAAAGGTAATCAACATCCTCAACGAGGTGCTGGCAACCGAGATCGTATGCGTACTGCGCTACAAGCGCCACCATTACATGGCCTCGGGAATTCACGCGCAGGCCGTGGCGGAGGAGTTCCTGGAGCACGCCAAGGAGGAACAGGAACACGCGGACATTGTGGCGGAACGCATTGTTCAACTTGGCGGCGAGCCCAATCTGAATCCGGAAGGGCTGGCGATGCGCAGCCACTCGCAGTACGTCGAAGGGAAGTCGCTGCTCGATATGGTGCGCGAGGACTTGGTCGCGGAGCGCATCGCGGTGGAGTCCTACAGCGAGATCATCCGCTACCTGGGAGACGACGACCCAACGACGCGGATCGCCATGGAAAGTATCATGGCTAAGGAAGAAGAGCACGCCGACGACATGAAGACCCTGCTGGAAAGGCTGGGTCAGGAAGAGACGAAGGCGTGAGGTGTGGCGGAGGAAGAGGGATTCGAACCCCCGTACGAGTTTCCCCGTAAACGGTTTTCAAGACCGCCGGTTTCAACCACTCACCCATTCCTCCGGCTCCTTCATTATATAAAGGTCACCCGGGTCCGCGGGCTTTGGTCAAGGCGTCCACCTTTTCGGTAAGGTTCCGGATAGCACGCATCACCTCCGCGTGCGATCGCTCGTCCGCCCCAGGTGTCTTGCCGCGGACGTCGAACGTACCGCCGGGTTCGAGGACGCAGCAATCCACCTCGTTGATGTGCTGGAAGCCTTGACGGTGCAGCACAGTCATCAACTCCGTCTTGGTGATGTACTCCTGGGCCAACGCCTCTTTCTTGACCGAGCCATGCTCGATCAGAGTAGTAGGGTCGCCCTCCAGGGCCTCATCGAAGCGCGGGTGCCGGAAACGGAAGCGTACCACCAGAAAATTGATGATCAGCAGGGCCAGTGCGCCTACGATGCCGCCGGTCATCGAATTGTCGTTGCCGATGATGGCGTTCTGGACGGTATTGGAGAGCATCAGGAGAACCACAAGGTCGAAGGGATTGAGTTGTGCCAACTCTCGCTTGCCGAAGAATCGGAGCGCGAGAACCAGGAAAACGTAGACCAGCGCCGGACGAAGTATCTTTTCGACAACCGGCGCGCCGATGTTGAAAATGTCGCCCCACATTTTGGGGGATGCTAACCATTCCGGCATAGGAAGGCCTCCTCAGAGTTGTCTTCCCATGCTAAAACATTAGGAAGGGGAAGTGTTTTTGGCAAATTTGCAAGCCCGAACACAGCTCGCGAGCTTGTGGATAAGCTGAGGATGTTTTCGGAAAAGTGTGTATCGGCATCGCGATCTGCTGATTGTAAGGCGCTTGCCACGTCAACAATAATTTCGCGCGCGGCGCGAGAAATCCACCGCGATCCGGCACATGCTAGGGATTCACGATGCCTGCCCACGACGGGATGGAAAAGGGACTACCGACGAATGTGGACGCTGAGCGTTTCGTGCTCGGCTCCATTCTGCTTGACGACAGTTTCTATATCCAGGCAGCCGGGACACTCGAAGCCGGCGACTTCAGCCTTGAGAAGCACCGCCGCATCTATAAGCGCATGGCCGACGTCTACGAGCGCGGCGAAAAGATCGACCGCATCACGGTCGCCAATGAGCTGATGAAGTTCGGGGAGTTGGAAAGCTGCGACGGCCTGAGCTACCTGGTGTCGTTGGACGATGGGCTGCCGCAGATTCCCAACGTCGATGCGTACATCCGCCTCGTCAAAGACAAGGCCGTGCTGCGCAGCATCATCTTCGCTTCGCAGCATATGATCAACCGCTGCATGATGGCGGAGGAAACGCCCGACGAAATTCTGGCCGGCGCCGAGGAGACGCTGCTCAAGCTCGGTGAAGCCCAGGTCAAGAGCGGCCTGCTCAATCCCGATGAGATTCTGCAGAACTACGAAGGCGGCATCAGCGCCTTCCTGGATCCCAGCAAGCGCGTCAAAGGGGTGAGCACCGGCTTCCTGAAACTCGACGAGTACACCGGTGGCATGCATGGCGGCGATTTATTTATTCTGGCGGGAAGACCGTCGATGGGGAAAACCGCCTTCGCTTTGAACATCGCGCAGCATGTGGCTCTCCGCAATAAGCAGACGGTGGCGATCTTCTCGCTCGAAATGTCCAAGGAGAGCCTGCTGACGCGCATGCTCTGCGCCGCCGCGCGCGTGGACAGCCAGCGATTCCGCACCGGGTATCTCTCGCAGGAGGAACGGCGCAAGCTCAACCAGTCGCTGCAGGACTTGGTGGAAGCGCCGCTCTACATCGACGACACCGCGGGGTTGCACCTGATGGACATGCACGCCAAACTGCGGCGGCTGAAATCGGAGCGCAAACAGCTCGGGCTGGTCGTGGTGGATTACCTGCAGTTAATGAGTTCACGCGGGCGAGTAGAGAATCGCAACCAGGAAGTCAGCGCGCTTTCACGCGGCCTAAAGCTGCTGGCCAAGGAGCTCAACGTGCCGATGATGGTGCTCTCGCAGTTGAGCCGCGCAGTGGAAACCCGGCAGGGCGATCACCGGCCGCAGTTGAGCGACCTTCGTGAAAGCGGCAGTATTGAGCAGGACGCAGACGTGGTGGGCTTCGTGTTCCGCGAGGAAGTGTACAATCGCGATCGCGAAGATCTCAAGGGGCTGGCGGAATTGATCATCGCCAAGCAGCGCAATGGCCCCATCGGCACGGTCAACCTGGTTTTCCTCCACGCGCAGACGAAGTTCGAAAATCGCGCCGAGGATACCGGCGAGGCGCCCGAAGATTAGGCGTCGCGCTTCACCATCAGCTCTGCATGGGTGAACTGCTGCGTGCGGACCTGTTCGGTGAGGCTGGTGTAGCGAATCAGATTGCCGGCGCTGCGGATCTGCTCGAGTTCGGGCCGTGTAAACTCGCGGACGTAACGGTCGCAGCGTTCGCGGTACGAATAGCCGGAGTAGGCGGGGACGGCGGCGGACGCCACGCGCATAAGCGCATCCCAGAAGGTTTCGCGCTGGAACAGTCCCTTGCGCTCGCCGGCCTGCCGCGTGATTTCGATCGCCTGGCGCCCGCCGCGCAGCGTGGCCCGTACACACAGCGGCGCGTGGAAGGCGCGCGCGGGGTCGGGATCTGGGAAGGTGGCCAGCAGAACGCGCAGATCGTCGCGAGCCGCCTCCCATCCTACCCAGCGGAAACGCGACGCGCCGCTCACCAGGCTGCCGCGCAACAGCAACTCCGCAATGCGCGCTTCGTCCTTGCCGGTGACGCCCATCATGTACTCCACCAGTTCCCGGACCGGCATTTCCTGGATGACAACGGGCGTAATCGAAATCGATTCGGCGGCTTCGCTACTCAGCTTGACGCGGACTGTGGGCGGCAGCGACATCGTTTTTCACGCTAGCATATGTCCGTGACCCCACAGGAAACCGTGACCTCACTGGAGAAGGTACTGGCCGAAACACGGCGCTATCAACACGCGCTGCTGGATTTCTCCGCCCGCGACCACAACGGCACTATCGAGCTGGTGATTACCCTCAAGGATCCCGGCCTGGGATTGCATACCTACTACGCGCCGGTCCACGAGCGCGACATCGCGCACTCGCAATTCCCCTGGACCTTCCAGCGCTACCTCTACGACTGCATGCACGATTACCTGGTCGAGATGTTCCTGGTCACGCCGCAGAGCCGGGAGCAGCATCCTTGACGCCGGCCGCGGAGATTCTCGCCGCCGAAATCCGGCGTAACGGTCCCATCCCATTTCACCGCTTCATGGATGTGGCGCTCTATCATCCCGCGTATGGCTACTACCGGCGCGGCCGCGATCCCTTCGGCAAGGATGGCGACTTCTTCACCGCGGAACAGATCCAGCCCGTCTTCGGTCTGCTGATGGCGGCGCAGATTCGCCGCCTCTACCGTCAGATGGGCGAACCCCGCGACTTCACGGTGGTGGAGTTGGGCGCGGGACGCCGCGAGATGAGCGACGCTTTCTCAGAGTGGAACTACGTGCCGCTCGATATCGATTCCAACGCGCTGCCCGATTCGTTCACAGGCGTAGTTTTCTCCAACGAGTTCTTCGACGCGCTCCCTGTAGATAACGTCATCTTCCATGAGGGCGCCTATCGCGAGCAGCGCGTCGCACTCGAGGGCGAGCACTTCCGCTGGCATACCGGCGAACCGGTGGGTGATGCCGCCGAAGATTATCTGCGCCGTTTTTTTCCAGCGCCCGAAGAGGGACGCTGGTACGAAGTCAATCTGGAAGCGCTCGTGTGGCTGCGCCGGATCGGCGCGGTGTTATCTAAAGGATACGTACTGAGTATCGATTACGGCTTCACGCGCGCGGAGAGCGTACGATTTCCCGCAGGTACGCTGATGGGATACCGGCGGCACACCGCGCGCGAAGACGTTCTATCCGAGGCGGGACTGCGCGACATCACTTCGCACGTCAACTTCACCGCGCTGCAGGAGACCGCGGCGGAATGCGCGCTCTCAAACGAACGCTTCGAGACGCTGGCGCAGACGCTGCTCGCTGCTGGTGAAGCAGATCAGTTCGCAAGCGTGTTGGGCAAGGCTGGCACGACGGAGGAGTTGCGTCGCCGCATGCAACTCAAGACGCTTTTGTTCGGCATGGGTGAGACGTTCCGCGTGCTGTTGCAGAAGAAGACGGAGGCGGGAGCGAACCGGTGAAGAGATGCGTACCAAATGAAAAAGGCCCCGGAAACCGGGGCCTTGGAGTCATAACCTGATTGCAGCCCTTCTTCAGGGCGCGCCCAGACTACTTCTTTTTCTTCGGAGCAGCCT
>JBDTPR010000423.1:0-6112 GCA_039932635.1 Candidatus Solibacter sp. | reverse complement strand
GCTGTTTCGAAAGGCGGGGCCGCATGAGGCCATCATCGTTTACGGGTTCCGCGGAACTCGCGTCGTCAAGGGCCGCGGTACGGTGATCTTTCCGATGATTGAAAGCGCGCGCGGACTCTCACTCGAACTGATGAGCTTCGATGTCGCGCCCAAGCAGGATCTTTATACGCGGCAGGGTGTCGCCGTAACGGTGGAAGCCGTGGCGCAGATCAAAGTGAAGAGCGATCCGGAATCGATCCTCACGGCCGCGGAACAGTTTCTGACCAAGACTCCCGAAGAGCGCGAAGGCCTGATCCGTCTAGTGATGGAAGGCCATTTGCGCGGCATCATCGGCCAGTTGACGGTGGAAGAAATCGTCAAGCAGCCCGAAATGGTGGGCGAGCGCATGCGCGGCACGTGCGCCGACGACATGAATAAGATGGGCCTCGAGGTGATTTCGTTCACCATCAAGGAAGTCCGCGACAAGAACGAGTACATCACCAACATGGGCCGCCCCGATGTGGCGCGCATCAAGCGCGACGCCGATGTGGCCGCGGCCGAAGCCGAACGCGATACGGCAATCAAACGCGCCGAAGCGTCGCGCGAATCAGCCATCGCCAAGACCAATGCCGACCAGGCACGGGTGCTGGCGGAGACGCTCTCGCAGGCCAAGCAGGCCGAAGCGCAGCGCGATCTTGAAGTGAAGAAGGCCGAATACCTGGAGATGGTCAAGAAGCAGCAGGCGCAGGCCGACAAGACCTACGAAATCCAGACCAACATCATGCAGCAGAGGGTGCGCGCCGAGGAAGTCACCATCCACCAGGTGGAAAAGGAACACGAAGTCCTCGTGCAGCAGGCCGAAATCAAACGTCGCGAAGCCGAATTGATGGCCACGGTATTGAAGGCCGCGGAGTACGAACGGCGGCGCATTGAGACTCTGGCCGAGGCCGAAAAGAACCGCACCATCATGGAAGCCGACGGCCGCGCCGCCGCCATCCGCGCACAGGGCGAGGCGGAAGCGGAGATCATCTTCAAGAAGGGCGAGGCGGAAGCCAAGGCGATGAACGTGAAGGCGGAAGCATATCAGGAGTTCAACCAGGCGGCCATTCTCGACAAGTTGATCAGCAGCTTGCCGGAAGTGGTGAGGGCGCTTTCCGCGCCGCTCGCGAACATCGACAAGATCACGATCGTGTCCACCGGCGACGCCAAGACCGCGGGCATGAACAAGATTACGGGAGACCTCACGGCGATGGCGGCGCAAGTACCTGCGCTGTTCGAGACACTGTCTGGAATGCCGTTCAGCGAGATGTTTGCGAAGGTGCGGACGATCGGCGAGAAGTCGGCGAAGCCGGAGGCCAAGCAGGCGAGTGCGGGTGGAACGCAGCAGTAACGGGTAGTAAAGGGTCGCAGGCAGTAATTAGGAGTAACATCATGGCACTTTTGGAACGTGTAGCAACACTGGTTCGGGCTAATCTGAACGATTTGGTGGACAAGGCGGAAGACCCGGAAAAAATGATCAAGCAGGTGATTCTGGATATGCAGAATCAATTGCTGCAGGTCAAAACGCAAGTGGCGATCTCGATCGCCGACCAACATGTTCTGGACAAGAAGATGCAGGAAGCGGAGGAGAACGAGCGCCAGTGGATTCACCGCGCGGGTCTCGCCGTAGATAAAAAGGATGAAGCTCTGGCGCGTGCCGCGGTAGAACGCAGCATGAGCTACAAGACAACCGCGGCCAGCTTCCGGCAACAGGTGGAGGATCAGAAGACTCAGGTGGAGAACCTGAAGTCCGCGCTGCTCCGCCTGCAGCAGAAGATGGCCGAGGCGGAAGCCAAGAGCGACATGCTGATTGCACAGCACCGGCGCGCCCGCGCGCTGGGCAAGGCGACGGAGGCCGGCAACGCCATGGGGGACAATGCAAACCAGGCGGCCTTCGACCGCATGAAGAACAAAGTACGTAGTCACGAAGCCGTCGCGCAGGCGCATGCCGACCTGGGCAGCGACGACGACGTGACGCAGAAGTTCGCGGCCATGGAGAAGCAGGAAGAAATCGATCGCCTGCTGGCCGAAATCAAGGCGAAGCGCAGTTCGTAACCTCAACTCACAACAGCGGGCGGGGGCTCTTCCCCGCCCTTCCCTAACCAAACTACATATGAAACACAGATCAAAGGTTGAAGTGTGGCTGTTCGCAGCTATCCTCTACGTGGTGGGTGTTCTCGCGGCGGGCGGCAATCGATGGATAGGCTCTCCCGTGTTGTTGGTATTGCTGCTGATCGCGCTGCCGCAGGAGTATGTGACGGGGCCAGAAGCGCTGCGCGTGCGCACCGGATTGACGCGCTGCGCAATTCCCTATAACCAGATCGTCTTCGTAGGAGAAAGTTCGCTCGGGCCGGTGCTAGGCAAGCGTGTCTCCCTGCGCATCGGCGGCGGATCGGAAATTATGCTGTCGCCAGACGACCCCAGTGCGTTCTTCGCCGACGTGGCGGCGCACGCACCGCACCTGACGCGCCGCGGCGCCGCGTTGGTCGCGGCGTAAGTTATCCTAAGTCGCATGAAACTTCTTGCCCTCGCGCTGCTCGCCATTTCCTGTCTGCCCGCACAGAAGCTCACCGCGCCCGCCGATGCGCGGCAGCGTGTGGACAAGATCTTCGCGCGCTACCAGCGCACCGATGGCCCGGGCTGCGCGGTAGGCGCCACGCTCGACGGCGCGAGCGTACTGAGCGCGGCTTATGGCATGGCAGATCTGGAGCACGACGTCGCGCTACGCGCCGATTCGATTTTCGAAGCGGGCTCGGTCAGTAAGCAGTTCACCGCTGCCGCCGTGCTCCTGCTCGCGCAGCAGGGCAAGCTTTCGATCGACGATCCGGTGCGCAAGTACATCCCGGAACTCCCCGATTACGGCACGCCGCTCACCGTTCGCCACATGCTGAATCACACCAGCGGACTGCGCGATTGGGGCTCGGTCGAAGGCATCGCGGGCTGGCCGCGCACCACGCGCGCTTACACCCACGCCCACGTGCTCGATATCCTGAGCCGGCAGCGCGCGCTCAATTACCCGCCCGGCGCCGAGTACTCGTACAGCAACAGCGGCTACAATCTGGCGGCGATCCTGGTACAGCGCGTCGCCGGCAAGCCGTTCGCGGAGTTCACGCGCGAGGCTATTTTCATGCCGCTCGGTATGACATCGACCTCGTGGCGCGACGATTTCCGCCGCATCGTCAAGGGTCGCGCCATTGCCTATTCGGAGACCAACGGCTCGATCCGGCAGACCATGCCGTTCGAAGACGTGCACGGGAACGGCGGCCTCCTGACCACGGTGGGCGATCTGCTCAAGTGGAATCGCAATTTCAGCGACCCTACGGTGGGCGGGCGCGCGCTGGTCGAGCAGCAACTGGTGCAGGGGAAACTGACCGATGGCCGCACCATCGCGTACGCTGCGGGCCTCATGGTGCTGCACTTCAACGGGCGCAAC
The DNA here is from genome assembly GCA_039932635.1 of Candidatus Solibacter sp. Classification (GTDB taxonomy): domain Bacteria; phylum Acidobacteriota; class Terriglobia; order Bryobacterales; family Bryobacteraceae; genus Solibacter. Next base: position 2,661 of record JBDTPR010000423.1, on the reverse strand, counting down.
GAGGTCAGCCACAGCGGCACCACGGCGGCCTACAACGCGTGGCTGGGACGCTATCCGGATCAGGGACTCTCGGTCGCGGTGCTCTGCAATTCCAGCGCGGCCAACGGCACGCAGTTGGGGCGCGCGGTGGCGATGACTTTTCTGGGAACCGGAGCGTCGCTCGGGCCGGGCGACAAGATCGTCGCCAACCCCGGCATGTATCGCAGCCTGCGCGATCACTCCACTGTGAACGTCACTGCGGACTCGCGCAACGAGTTCACTGGCGACCGTATGCGCGTGCCCAGTGAAATGGATGGCGGCACCTGGTATGAGCGCGTCGAGCCGTGGACGCCGACGCCCGCGGAGATCGCCTCGCTCGCCGGCGAATATTCGAGCGACGAGGCCGAAGTCACGCTGCGCGTGGCGGTCGATCATGGGCGTCTGGTCATCAATCGACGGCCCAATACCACCATCGAACTCACGCCCACATACAAGGATGCGTTCACATCCTCGCTAGGCGTGATTCGCTTCCAGCGCAATGGCGCCGGCAAGGCGACAGGCCTGAGCGTCAGCGAATCGCGCGTTTGGGACCTGCACTTCACGGCAAAGTAGGACAAGATCAGAGCCGTGACCGTGAGGGAGCGGTGTTTGTTCGACCCCACGCTACCTAGTAAGGCATGCCCGGCAGAGGAGGAATCACCGGGGTGATCTTACCCCAGTGCTGATCCTTCGCCGCTTTCATATCCTTGATCAACTGCTCGGGCAATTTCGCATTCAAGCTGGGGCGTCCGGCCTGCGTGGCCAGCACCCAGCCGATGGCGCCCATGGTGCGCGCAACGGTCTGCATCTGCTTGTAGTCGATCTTGTCCGGCGTATCGGTAGCCCGGTGATAATCGGGATGCAGCCCGGTGGTAAAGAAGGCTATCGGAATCCCCATCTTGGCGAAATTGTAGTGATCGCTGCGGTAGAATATGCGCTGGCCGCGCGGTTGCGGACCTAGATTATCGTGAGTCGCATCCGGCGCGGTGGCGTCGTAGAAGTGATTCAGCTTCATCTTCAGGTACCCGTCGTTGACCGTCTCAATGGTTTTCTCCAGATCGTCGCTGGAGATATTCGGTCCCACCACCAGGATTTCGTTGGGGTCCACCAGGACGTGAGTCGCGTCAGAATCGGTGAAGCTTGGTCCCTTGGTGCGGCCGATCATATCCATATTGAGGTTGGCAACCACCTTACTGAGGTCGATGAAGGGGTATTGGGTCAGGTACTGCGAGCCCCATAGTCCCTTCTCCTCGCCGGCCAGCCAGGCGAAAATTATCGTGCGCTTGGGTCGAATGCCTTTTGCGGCGCCTTCCCCATACGCGCGGGCAAGCGCCATCAGGCCGGCCGAACCGGAGCCATCGTCGTCGGCGCCGTTGTTGACGTTGTGCCCGTCGGGCAGAGGCTGCGCCAGACCGATGTGGTCCGTGTGAGCGCTGATTACGACGTATTCGTTTTTGAGGACCGGGTCGCTGCCTTCCAGAATGCCGATCACGTTCTGGGAGTGATTCTGTTCGCTCTTCACGGCAAGCTTCACCGCGACCTTCTTGGCGGCCATCAATTCGAAGGAATCCTGTTTGGCATTCGTGCCGGCGCCGTAGAAGACCTGCTGAGCGCTGAGCTTCTCGCCCTGGAAAATCGCGTTGGTCAGGTTCAATCCGGCCGTGATCGAGGGCACGCTGGGGCAGGCCGGATTCGCTTGCAGCATGGGCACCGTGTAGTTCGGCCCGTTGAGACCGCCCCGGCCGCCACCGCCGCCGAAACCGCCGAAGGCGCCAGCCGCGTTGGGATTGGCCATGGTCGAGAGCTGCTGGAAGTTGGCAATCGTGACCACCGCCAGCGCGCCGTTCTTGGCGGCGTACTGTTCCGGAGTCAGGAAGTCCGTACAGGCTTCACCCAGCGGATTTACGGGGACGGCAGGGGGAGCGTTGGCCGCGGGGGCTGCGCCGCCGGCGGCATCGGCCGCGGGAGCCGCACCGCCGCCACGTCCGCCGCGACCGGCAGCCGCTGCCGCAGCCTGTGCCGCGATCTCGGCGGGAAGACCCGCCACGACGATGATCTTGCCCTTTACATCCACGCCCTCGTAGGGGTTGATCTTGGTTTTGTTGATGACATAGCCGTTGCCGGCAAACACCAGGTTGGCGTTCACCTCCAGGGCTTCCAGGGGCGGAGCACCGCGTCCGCCGCCGGCCGCACTCCAGTCCTTGGTGTATTCGAAATCGGTGGTGCGCGGTCCTGCCGCAGCTCCACCTCCGCCGCGCGCTCCGCCGCCACCTCCGGCGCCCACCCCACCACCCGCGCCACCGCGCCCGCGACCGCCGGCGGCAGGCGGCGCCGTGACCGACACCTTGCTCTGATCCGCAATCACGCTCCTGGACACCAGTTCCATAGGCATGAAGTAAGGCTGCAGCGGTCCGACCGTTTTAGTCGTGCTTCCGCCCGGCTTGAGGCCCCATTCGGCCAGATGGCTCGCAATGTAGAGTGAAGCGATATCGAGCCCGCGGGAGGGGAGATTGCGCCCTTCCAACTGGTCGGACGCCAGGAAATAGAGGTAAATCGCCATCTCCTTATCGCTGATGGAATCCACGTTGCCGTAGCCCGGCGCGGCTGCGCTGGTCTTGGCAGCGGCTTTGGATTTGGATTGCG
>JBDTPR010000422.1:0-6114 GCA_039932635.1 Candidatus Solibacter sp. | reverse complement strand
GAAAATGGCATAATCGTCAAAGTGAAAGCCCGAACCGAGCGAAGCACCAAAAGCAACCAACGCAGCGGCGAGCAGAATCCAGCGCGCTCTCATCACCAAAGTCCAGCTTACGTGAAACGCCCCAAGAACGCAGCCGAGCGCAAGGCTCGCCTCGACGAAATCCTGGCGCGGCTGGAGCGTATGTACCCAGACGCCACCTGCGCGCTGCTCCACCGCAATCCCTGGGAACTGCTGGTGGCCACCATCCTCTCGGCGCAGTGCACCGACAAGCGCGTCAACGAAGTGACGCCGGGTCTCTTCCTCAAATACCCAACCCCGCATGACCTGGCGGCGGTGCGTCCCGAAGTTCTGGCGAACGACATTCGCAGCACCGGCTTCTTCAATAACAAGGCGAAATCCATCGTCGGCGCGGCTCAGCGCGTGATCGGCGAGTTCAACGGCATCGTCCCCAGGACCATGGAAGAGATGCTCACCATTCCCGGCGCCGCGCGCAAAACGGCCAACGTGGTGCTCGGCACGGCATACGGAATCGCGTCGGGAATTGTGGTGGACACGCACGTCTCGCGAATCTCCCAACGCCTCGATCTCACGCAGAAAACCGACCCCGTCAAGATCGAGCAGGACCTGGTGAAAATCATTCCACATGACCGCTGGATCAAATTCAGCCACCAGATTATCCTTCACGGCCGCGCCCGGTGCATGGCGCGAGGACCGGCATGCGAGCAGTGCGACCTCAACTCGCTTTGTTATGCAGCAGACAAACAGGTCTGATCGCCGGACATTACCTTCTTACCTCGCGTTTACTAACTATTTACACTCGATTGGTACTCCGAAGGCCCTCCGCCTACGTTTATAGAAGTAGGAGGAAGCAACAATGAAACGAGGGATTCTGGGGAATTTTTTGATGACGGCGGCGCTAGTCGTAGGCGTTGCCGCAGCCGCCGATAAGGGCGTGCCGCGTACCGGCGCCGACTTGGAAAAGAGCGTGCGCCACGAAATCCTGATGTACCCCAACTACACCTTATGGGACGACATCAGCTTCCGCGTCAACAGTGGCAATGTCGAGCTCTTTGGCGCAGTCAATCAGCCTTACAAAAAGAGCGACCTGCAGAGTATCGTGCAGCACATTCCCGGCGTTCAGTCGGTAACCAACGGGATCAAGGTGTTGCCGCTCTCTCCCTTCGATGACGAGCTGCGCGTGCGTGTGGCCCGTGCGATCTATCGCGATCCGGTGCTCTCTCGCTACGCGATGGGCTCCGTGCCTTCGATCCACGTCATCGTCGAGAACGGCAAGGTCACGCTCACCGGCGCGGTAAATAACGCGATGGAGAAGCAGGTCGCAGGCATTCGCGCTTCGGGCGCAGGCTTGAGCCTGGGTCCGGTGGTAAACAACATCAGCGTGGACAACCCGCCGAAGAAGAGCTGAAGCAGTAGCTATCGCAGTAAATCACTGGCCGCCGGGGTAGCCCCCCGGCGGCCTTCGTATTTTGGTTGGTGTACCAGGGGCATTGTTACAATCGGGATTCGTGACGCGAACCCGTATCCTAGCCTTGACCGCAGTGTTTTGGTGCGCGGCCTGTACGCGGCAGCCGGAGACGTTTCCGCCGCCTGTGCAGCGCACCGCGCTCCTCGTACCCAAGGGCGGGGAACTGGGCTATTTCCTTTCCATGGCAGACCCCCATGCCGACGCCTACCTGGTGAAGGATGTCGCGCCCCAGGGGCCCGGCACCTGGCGCTGGGTTTACGACCATCCGGTGCTGCGCTTCCTCGTACCCGAGGTCCCGCGCCTCAAGTTCGCCATGGATTTCGCGATCCCCGCGCGCACCATGCGCGAGACGGGGCCGGTCACCCTCACAATTTCGATCAACGGCAAGCTGCTCGATCGCCTGCGGTGCGAACAACCCGGCGAGCAGCACTACGCCCACGACGTGCCGCACGGCCTGCTGCATTCTAACGCCATCAATCAAGTTGCAATCGACCCCAGCCCAGTGTGGGTCTCCAAAGCGGACGGCGGCAGGCTGGGCTTTATCCTCTCTCGGGCCGGGTTCACGGAGTAACTCGTGCCACTCGCCGGAATCCTCTTTGGCGCGCTGTTCACTGGCGCGGTGAGCCAGGCACTTGGCGGCCTGCTCCTACGCGACTCGTGCCGCGATCCGGGTGTGCGTTTTGTCAGTGGCGCCGCGGTGCTCAGCCTGCTTGTGTTCGCACTGTGCGCGGCGAGCCTCGCGTACCCGCTCGTCTTCCTCGCACTCGGCGCGGCGGCGATCGGCGCGTGCCTGCGCACCCGCGCCGGTTGGGGCTCATTCGACGGCGGCTTGCCGCGGCCCCGCTGGCTCTGGGGAATCGCCTTCAGCGCCTTTCTGGTCCTGTATCTCAGCAATGCGATGGCGCCGGAAATCAGTCCGGACGGCGCCGCGTACCACCTCGGCCTGGTCGGTCGCTACCTGCGCGACCACGGCTTCGCCCGCAATACCGACAGCCTCTACGCGGCCATGCCCGCCGGCGTGGAGATGCTCTTCCTGTGGGCGTACGCCTTTGGCCGCCATTCGTCCGCCGCCCTGGTGCACTTCACGTTTCTGCTCGCGTTGGCCTGGCAGATCTTCAGCTACGCCCGCCGGCGCGGCATGGCGGCGGCCGGTGCGGCAGCCGCGTTAATCGTTTTCGCAAGCCCGGTAATCGGAATCGACGGCGCCAGCGCGTATAACGACGTGGCGGTGGCGGCCATCGCCTTCACCCTCTTCCACCTTCTGCAGCTTTGGGATGAGGAACGCAACCCGCGGCACCTCGCCGCCATCGGACTGGTTGCTGGCTTTGCGTTTGCCGCCAAGTACACTGCCTGGCCCGCGCTGCTCTATGCGGCGGGCTTCGTCCTCGTGAAACAGCGCAAGGCTGTGCTTCCGGTCGTGGCGTGTGCCGCACTCGTGGTAGCGCCGTGGCTGGCCAGGAATTGGCTCTACTTCCAGAACCCGCTGGCGCCCTTCTACAATCGCGTCTTTCCCAATGCGTTCGTGATGGCAGGCTTCGAAGAATCGTACCGGCAGGTGCTCTCCGTGTACCATCTGAAATCGCGTTGGGAGATTCCGATGCAGGTGGCTGTGCATGGGACCGTCTCCGGCCTGCTGGGCCCCCTGTTCCTGCTCGCGCCGCTCGGACTTCTGGCGCTTCGGAGAAGGGAAGGGCGGCACCTGTGGCTGGCCGCCCTCGTTTTCGGCGTGAATTATTTCAGCAATATCGCGGCGCGCTTTCTGATTCCCTCAGCCCCGTTCGTCGCACTCGCAATCACCATGACACTGAGCGCGGCGCCGTACCTGCCGGTTGCGGTAGCAATGCTCGCAGCGGTGCTTTCGTGGCCGGCGATCGTATCGCGTTACGCGCATCCGGAATCCTGGCGGCTGGTACGTATCCCGTGGCATGAGGCCCTGCGCCTCTGGCCCGAGGAGCGCTATCTCGACCGCTACCTGGAATATTACGGCTTAGACAAGATGATCGAAGCCAAAACCCGGCCCGGCTCCACGATCTTCACCTTCATCCCGATACCAGAGGCGTATACTTCGCGGCGCATACGCGTGGAGTACCAATCGGCCGCCAACCAGATAGCGGGCAAGATTCTTTGGACTGCGGCCGCGCCCGAGTACGCGCCCACGTGGCGGTTGCGCTTCCGCTTTCCGATCCAGTCATTGCGTGGAATCCGCGTAGTACAAACCGCAACCGGCGACGACACCTGGAGCATTAGCGAGTTGCGCGTCTATCGCGGAGCAGAGGAATTGCCGCGTGCCCCGGCATGGCGCCTCACCGCACAGCCCTACGCCTGGGGTGTCCAGGATGCCTTCGACAATTCACTGGTGACATTCTGGCTGTGCGGCGAGAAGCTCAAGCCCGGGCAATTCGTTCAGGTCGATTTCCATGGCGACCAGACAGCCGACTCAGTGGCACTCGAGGTCCCGCCCAATCAATGGGCGGGACGCTGGAAGCTCGAAGGCATGGATGCCTCGGGCCGTTGGTTGTCCCTGGCTGCGGCTCCCGTCTCCGGCGATGCGCCGCGCCCCCTTGGCCTGCGCCGGGCAGTGACGCAGGAACTTAAGCGCCGCGGCATCGACTATCTCCTGGTCTTCGACTCCGACAACGGAGCCGACGACCTGCGGCTGAATGCCGATCTTTGGGAGCTGCGTCAGGTCGGAGTCTACAAGCGAGCCCGCCTCTACGAGTTGGACCCCAAATGAGTGTCGAGGTCCCAATCAGAGGCGGTCCCAGTCAGAGCCGCGACGGTAACGGAGCGGTCCGCACTCGAAACCCAGGTAGAGTAACCTTGAAATGAAATGGAACTGACGGATCGTACGCTACTCGTCATGCTATTCGCGCTCGCGCTAGTCGTGCTATTCACGAGCAGCTGGCTTCGGTACGCCATAATCGAGGTGCTGCGCAATTTCCCCGGCGGCCCACCCACGGGCCCACACCCATCTCCCGCGAACGACGCCTTCCTGCTGAGGCGGCGCCGCCGATGAGCTTGTTCCTCGGAGTAGACGGTGGGCAGTCCGGGACAAAGGCGGTCATCGGCGATGAGAACGGCCGGATTCTAGGCGAAGGCGAGGCGGGTCCCTGCAATCACGCCGCGGCCGGCGAGGGCCGGGCCAAGCTGGAGCGAGCCGTGAAAGGCAGCGTCGGAGCGGCATGTGCCCAGGCGGGACTGGATGCGGAAACCGTCGAATTTGAGGCGGCCTGCTTCGGCATGAGCGGCGGACCAGACGACAAGCGCGAGATTCTCGCCGCAGCGCTGCGCGTCCGGGAACTGGTGGTGACCAACGACGCCGTGATCGCGCTGGCCGGGGCCACGCGCAGCGGTCAGGGGATCATCACGATCGCGGGCACCGGGTCGATCGCTTTCGGTCGCAATGCGGCTGGCCGCACGGCGCGTGCCGGCGGTTGGGGGTACGTATTCGGAGACGAAGGTGGCGGCTTCGACATTGTCCGTCGGGCATTACGCAGCGTGCTGCGCATGGAGGAAGGCTGGGGTTCACGGACGGCGCTCCGCGGGCCGCTGCTGGAGGCGACGGGCTCGACCTCCGCCAATGAGATGCTGCACCGTTTCTATACCGACGATTGGCCCAGGTCGCGTGTGGCGACGTTGGCGTGTGTAGTTGACACCGTGGCGAGCGAGGGTGATGCGGTGGCGCAGGCATTGATGCGCGGCGCCGCCCAGGAACTCGCCATGCTGGCAGGAGCGGTACGGGAAATACTATGGACCGCCGGAGAGACAGTCGAGGTGGCCTACATCGGAGGCGTCTTCCAAAGCGACGCCGTGCGCGATGCCTTCCGGACATTGGTGGAGTACACAGACGGAGTCCATTGCGGTCCGCCGTGGAAGGGCCCGGCGGAGGGAGCCTTACGAGAGGCTTACCGAAGCGTGGGCTTCGCCCCGGCGCTGGAGGCTGGTATTTTCCCGTAAGTTGACATAATATTCGTTATCGGAAGCTGCGAAAAAGCCCCGACAGTCCGGCCTGCAAGCCCTTTCACCACCACATAGGCCGCTCAAAGAAGGACAACTCAAATTGGCACTCACCCTTGGCGCCCTCGCCGAATTCGCACCGCACCCCTCCGTAACCATAACCGCCCGCAAGCTTTGCGAAATTTGCCCGCTCGTCCGACACCGCATGCCTCAGATCCGGTTCTTGTACATCGGCTCGTACGTTTGCTCCACGCTTCTTTCAGACCCCGCCTCACGACGACGCCCTTGCGCTTCGCTATCACTTCGCCTCCATCAGGCTGTGAAGGGGACTTTCACCCCCGAGCTGTCGAACATGCTCGGCACACAAAAAACGGCCCGGCCTCCGCTGAAAGAGGCCGGGCCTATGGGAAGAAACCAAGGCAGGAGAATGTAGCGAACGAAATCGGTTCAACGCTTGCCGTGCCCTCCGCCGTTACCGGAGTTTCCTCGAGGAGAGTTACTACCCCCTCCGGAATTGCTCCGCGACGGGGCCGGGGAACTTTGCCGTGAGCCGGAACTCGGGGCACTTTGGCGCGGTGTGTTGTAGGTCGGGGCGCTTTGGCGCGGTGTGTTGTAGGTCGGCGCGCTCTGCTGACGCCGCGAATCGTTAGGCGACGGTCGCTCACGGACTA
>JBDTPR010000421.1:0-6116 GCA_039932635.1 Candidatus Solibacter sp. | reverse complement strand
GCCGCCGCCTGCGCGGCAAGGAGAACTTCAGCTTCGGTTTCGACGTGGATTTCGAGGTGGAGAGCTACCTGCGCTATCGCGGCAGCCAGTTCGTCTCTCGCTTCGACGCCAACTCGTACCTCTACATCACCAAAGCGATGGACTATTTCGACCTGACCAACGGCCACGGCACGCTGGCCGCCGCGCTGGAAAAGACCCAGGCGCGCTTCCTGGTCATCAGCTTCAGTTCCGACTGGCTTTACCCCAGCTACCAGTCGCAGGAACTGGTGCGCGCCCTGCGCTCGCGCAATCGCGACGTGGCGTACGTCGAACTGCAATCCAACTATGGGCACGATTCTTTCCTGGTCGACGTGGTGGAGCAGACCGACCTGGTGCGCGGCTTCCTCTCCTCCACCTTCGAGCGGCTGCAATGAAGGCCGATTTCGTTCCCGAACTCCTGGGCCGCAGCGATTACGCCATCATCGGCGAGATCATCGAGCCGAACACCAAGGTGCTCGACCTCGGCTGCGGCGAAGGCGAACTGCTGGAGTGGCTCGCCAACAACAAAGGCGTGGATGCGCGCGGCGTGGAACTCTCCGGCGCCAAGGTGCAGAAGGCCATCGCGCGCGGCGTCAGCGTTTTCCAGTGCGATATCGACGAGGGGCTGGCCGACTATCCCGACCAGGCCTTCGATTACGTGATCCTCTCGCAGACCCTGCAGGAAACACGCCATCCGCGCGAGGTCATTCGCGAGATGCTGCGTGTCGGCCGCCGCGCGATTGTGGCGTTTCCGAATTTCGGACACTGGCGCGTGCGCCTTTCCATGCTGTTCAGCGGCGGCGCGCCGCGAACCACGCTGTTCCCCTATGCGTGGTACGAATCGCCCAATATTCACTTCCTCACGGTGCACGATTTCGAGCAGCTCGCGGAGTTGGAATCGCTCCTGGTGGAGCGCCGCTATTACCTCGCGGGACATCGCAAGATGGCGTGGCTGCCCAACCTCACCGCCGAAGTCGCGGTCTTCCTGATCCAACGCGCCGCCGCTAAATCGGGCTCACGCTTCTAATAAGGCGAGGCGCGCCAGCCAATTGAGGCTCGCCGATAACCCGCGCCGCACCTCTTCCAACGGCGCCCCGCTGAGATCGGCTAGATCGCGCGCGATCTCGTCGTGGGTTCGCGTGCCATCGAGCAGTCCCACCAGTTGCGTGGCAATGGCATCCAATTCCACTTGCACGTGGCATGCGCTGGCGACCATGTTTCCGCGAGCCGCTTGGTAACGCGCCAAACCGCTTGCCTGCGGATGGGCACTGACCTCGTCGGCGCAAGGGAAATCGTAAACGTTCAGGTTGACGGCGCCGGCGCCGAGCAGGGCAAACAGGATTTCACGCAGGCGGGCCGCGCCGCCCGCATAGGGAATCAACTCTTTGAACTCGACGGGCAAGGGCCTCATGTCGTACAACGCTTGCATCACGGCTTCCACCGCCGGATCTTCCGATGGCGCGCGCTCCACCGGTGTGTTCTCGGAAAACAGAAATCCGTCCAGCCGTTCCGTCCGTATGGGGCGCTCGAGCTTGACCTCGCGGCGGCAGAGCAGTGTGGAGCGAAAGCGGCGCAGCGATAGGAAATCGGCGTACTGCTCCCATTCGGTGATATCGCCGCGCGGCATCTTGGGACTGAAGTTGCCGGGCGAATCGGCCTCGCCCAGATACTGCAGCTTGTAACGCCCCACATGCTCCGCGAAATCGTGGAACCAGACGGGTTCGTTGACGGGCGCCAGATCGTCGTGGAACAAGCTGTCGTCGGACATTGCGCGCATGGCTACGGCTTCGGGATGCGGCAGGCGCCCGAGAAGGCTGCGCGCTTCCACAATGCGCCGCGCCGGATCTTCGATAGCGCGCACGTGATACAGCAGGATCTCGCGAATCATCTGCCGCGGATAGCGGCCGGGATACACGTTGTAGCTGATGTAGGCCACGCCCTGCGGCGCCAGGCGTTTCCGGCAGAGGGCCAGCAGGCGATCGCGCACCTCGGGCGGAACCCACGAATAGAGCCCGTGTGCCACGATGTAATCGAACTCTCCTTCGGCGAATTTGCAGAGGTCGGCCTGCAACAGGTCAAGATTGCCGAGGTGCAGTTCGTTCGCCACCTGACGCCCGGCCGCGATCGGCGCGGCAGCCAGATCGAAGCCGGTGAAGCGGCTTTGCGGCAGATGGTACGCCATGGGGATAAGGTTGGCGGCATCGCCGCAGCCGATCTCCAGCACCCGGCACGCAGTCACCGGCGCGGGCGACATGCCGAAGAGCCTGGCGATTGCCGCCAGCCTGTCGGGATGGGTTTGCCGCCGTACGAACGTCCGGTAAGCGACCAGGTCGTAGTCGTTGTCCACCGCATCATTATCGCAGGGGGATGTTGAGCAGCTAACTCTCAAACGTCATATCCCTGGGCATGCGACCATTGGCCGCGCACCATTCCAGATACACTCGCCCGTAACTCGACGTTACGTAGTCACGCTCGTCGAATCCCAGGCGGCGCGCTGTGCGGTCGATCCACGCGGGCGTGCCTTCCAACTCCAGAAACACGCCGACAGGGGTTTCGTCCAACATCGCAACTCCCGCCTTGCCGGGCTGCTGAAACTCGGTGCGATACTTTTCGTACCGGAAAACGCGGGTGTAGCCAAGACGCGCGGCAATGGCCAGCATGGCCGACGCATCGGTCACACGCACTTCGAGTTCTTCGCGGCTCTTATGCCGCCCAACCTCCGGCACGCCCTTATAAGTGACCGTGGAAACCAGGCCGGCCTCGCGCAGCCGCAGCAGGCACGAGCGGCCGCGCAGGCTCTTCTCCGGCGTATCCAGAATCGTGTTGGCCTCAAAGACCCGCTTCCGCGAAACCTGGAAGCCGGCATCGCGCAGCATCTTGCGACCGCTGCGCGCGTTCTTCAAAGCCAGTTTGATTTCGGTTTCCTGAGTGCCCTTGGACATGGTTTGACGCTATTGATGGCGGTCGCCCTGATGGTGATCCAGAAAATCCTGGTCGATCGGTTTGCGTCCGCGGAAGCCTTCTTCCACGCCATGCCAGAAGCTGATTCCGCTCTCGCCGAGCTTCCAGCAAAGGTACACTTCCACCCCGCGTAGCAGGGTCGGAAAATCGACCAGCCCGATATCCAGATCCTTCACCAGGCACCCGGTTTCCAAGACGGCTTCGATGCCGGAGCGCACCCGCGCCGCCGCCTCATCGCGCCGCGTGCGCGATGTCAGTGCGCGTTCCCGGTCCACGATCACGCCGCCCATCATCATGACGTGCTCGGTGAAATCGTGAATCACGCGCTCGGCGTCCTGATACTCGTTCTTCGCGTCCAAAGTCCCGCGCAACAGCCGGTCCACCTCGGGGATGAGTTGCTGGGCCTCTGACAGCGTGAACCGTTTCGCCATGTCCTATACCAGCGAGACCGCGGCTGGCACATCGCCGGTGACACTATCCGCGTAGTGCGAATCCACGTAGTTGTTGAGGATGTCGAGAAACTCCGCCACGATGTGGTCGCCCTTCAGCGTGAGCATCAGGCGGCCATCGACGTACACCGGCGCCTTGGGCTCTTCAAATGTCCCGGGCAGTGAGATCCCGATGTTGGAATGCTTGCTCTCGCCGGGCCCGTTCACGACGCAGCCCATCACCGCCACCTTCATGGTCTCCACGCCGGGATGGGTGGCCTTCCACTTGGGCATCTGCTCGCGCAGGTAGGTCTGAATCTGGTCGGCCATCTCCTGGAAGAAGGTGCTGGTGGTGCGCCCGCAGCCCGGGCACGCGGTCACCTGCGGCGTGAAACTGCGAATCCCCAGCGACTGCAAAATCTGTTGCGAGACGATGACTTCCTCGGTGCGATCGCCATTCGGCATGGGCGTCAGCGAGGCGCGGATCGTGTCGCCGATTCCGTCCTGCAGCACGGGCGCGAGCGCCGCCGTGGTGGCCACGATGCCCTTGCTGCCAAGGCCGGCTTCTGTCAAGCCCAGGTGCAAAGGATAGTCGCACACGGCCGCCAGCATGCGGTACACGTCGATCAGGTCCTGCACGCCGCTGACTTTGGCGCTGAGGATAATCTGGTCGGGGCGCAGGCCGTAGCGTTCGGCCGCCTGCGCCGATTCGATGGCGCTCGCCACCATGGCGTCCAACATCACTTCGCGCGCGTCCTTGGGCTCCGGCAGCAGCGAGTTCGCGTCCATCATGCGCGTCAGCAGGACCGAATCGAGCGAGCCCCAGTTGACGCCGATGCGCACCGGCTTCTGGTTCTGTACGGCGACTTCGATCATGGTGCGGAAGTTGTCGTCGGTCTTGCGGCCGATATCGGAATTGCCGGGATTGATGCGGTACTTGGCCAGCGCGCGCGCGCACTCCGGGTACTTGATCAGGAGCTGGTGACCGTTGTAGTGGAAGTCGCCGATGATCGGCACGCGTACGCCGAACGCGGCGCACGTGTCCACGATCTTCGGCACGGCCGCGGCGGCCGCTTCCGTATTCACTGTCACACGTACCAACTCGGAACCGGCACGCGCCAGCGCCATCACCTGATTGACCGTGGACGCCACATCGGCGGTGTCGGTATTGGTCATGGACTGGACCACAATTGGGTTCGTTCCGCCGACCTTCACCCCGCCAACATCCACTACCACCGCCTTTCGGCGCGGCTTTACTGCCATGAATTGCCCCTCCGCATGGAAACTTCTATTCTAACATCGGGGTGCCGCACGTCTCCCGTGATCTATGCGCAACGCGATCTACGCTCAACGTGATCTACGCCGAACGCGCCGTGCCCGTGAGCATCTCGCGCAAAACTCGAATTAGTTCTCCCGGGAAAAAGGGCTTTTTCAAAAAGCGTACGCTCCCGCCCTTCACATGCGGCGCCTCTGTGCGGTCTCCGGAGATCATCAGGATCGTGACATTCGGATGGAGTTTCCAGACTCGCTCCGCCAGCTTGCCGCCGTCCATTTCCGGCATGGAGAAATCGGAGATCAACACATCGATGGACCGCTCCCCGCAGATACGCAGTGCTTCGCTCGGGCGCGGCGCCGACAGCACTTCCACCTGTTGCGGACCCAGCATGACCTTCAGCAGGCGAAGCATTTGCGGCTCGTCGTCCACAATTAAAACTGTCTTGCCCGGTTCAGCCATGAGTTTTGATTCTATACCGCGCTGTGCTCCGCCGTACGCCCCCATGCGGTGAATCTGCCGTATCCCCGGGGATCTCTGGGACAATTTGAACGGAGACCCCGCATGCCCTGCCTGCTTGTAATTCTGATTCTCGCCTTCCCGCGCATCGTACTCGCCATCATGTTTTTCACCTCGACTTACCTGCAGCGAGCCTACGATAACCTGCTGATTCCCCTGCTGGGTTTCATCTTCCTGCCCCTGACCACGCTGGTTTACGCCTGGCTGACCAACAACCATCAGCACATGGAAGGCGTGAACCTTATCTATCTGATTGTTGCCGTAGTGATCGACCTCGGCGGACTGGGCGGTGGAGAATCGCATCGCCGCAACCGCCTGTAATCGCTTACTATAACCTTGATGAGCTATTATCGCTGGTCCTCGTCCGCCCTTCTGGGGGCTCTCACGCTCGCCTGCTTTTCCCCGGCCTGCGGAACTAAGGAAAACACACAAGTGAAGGAAGAACCGAAACTCGAAGTCAGGAAAGCGTCATTCGGAACCATGCCGGATGGGGCTGCCGTGGATCTCTATACGCTCAGCAATGCGGCCGGCATGCAGGCGGGGATCATCACGTACGGCGGAACAGTGGTCTCACTGACTGCTCCCGACCGCACCGGGAAGTTCGCCGACGTCGTCCTCGGTCTCGACGATGTGGCCAGCTACATGAAAGGCACCGCGTATTTCGGCGCCCTGATCGGCCGCTATGGCAATCGCATCGGCCATGCGCAGTTCAAGCTCGATGGCGCCACTTATAAACTGCCCGCCAACAATAACGGCAATACGCTGCACGGTGGCCTCTCCGGCTTCGACAAGAAGATCTGGAGCGCCGTTCCCGGCTCCAGCGCCGATGGGCAGACGCTCGAACTCAGCTACGTTAGCAAGGACGGCGAAGAGGGCTTCCCCGGCACGCTCACGACCAAGGTGGTCTACACCCTCAC
>JBDTPR010000420.1:0-6117 GCA_039932635.1 Candidatus Solibacter sp. | reverse complement strand
GGCATCTTAGGAATTTCCTCAGATCAGCTCGCGGCCCACAATCGCCTCGGCAGTAAGCAAACGCCGGCGTCCGAGGTGCGCGACGACCACCGACCACCCGCTCTGACCACCCATTTAAGTGTCACTTTGCATAACCAATTCACCCCCAACAAAAAGTGGCCTTTCAGGTCCCGGAATTTCAACTCCGTGTCTGCATCCAAGCATCCAACACCAAGGCTGTTTGGCAAAAGGTCCATGATCGTGTTGGGAACTGCCAGAGACTTGGATCACTTCTCTCTGGCTAAACAGACACCGGGACTTCGGATCCCCCGCACTCCCCCCTTGGCCGGGTTACGGAAGGCCCGATGGCCCGGTGGCGAGGTAGGGGCGGCCAGAGATCATCCGCCATTCCTGGTGCCGGAGACCGGTCCGTTCAGACTAGTATTGAACCCGCCCAGCGAGTGCAGTATTTGCCCGGGGCCGCAGTGAGCGCATTGATAAACTTCGATCAGATTCACGCATGGCTACTATCACAGACGTCGCAAAGCTAGCAAAAGGTCTCCACCTACACGGTTTCGGCGGTCCTGAATCGCTCGGCGTTCGTTAGCCCGGAACTGACCAGGCGAGTTGAGGAAGCGGTGAGGGAGTTGGACTATACCATCAACGGGCTGGCTCGCGGCCTATTGACCGGCAAGACCAATACCGTGGGAATGTTCATCCCGGACCTTTCGAACCCGTTTCACGCCCAGGTCGTCCGCGGCGCGGAAGACGTCCTGCGCGCGGCAGGATATTCGCTGCTGTTGGGCAACACATACGATCGCGTGGAGGAGCAGTCGCGGTATCTTTCCGTCTTCCGGTCGAAGCAGGTGGACGGCATGCTCGTGTTCTGCGCGCCGGACGGCGAGGAGGAGCTTCGTTCCATTGTGCGGAAGAACGTGCCTTTGGTTTTTGTGGGCCGCGTGCCGAAGGGATTCGCGGCGGACGCGATATCAGCCGATAATCGCGCAGGGACCCGGCTCATCATGCAGCATCTTCTGACGCGCAAGCACCGGCGAATCGCGCTGCTCACCGGTCCGGCGTCCCTAAGCGCCAACCGGCATCGCATCGAGGCCTGGAAAAAAAGCGCTACGCAGTGCAAAAATTCAACCGGCGACCGCGTTTTGCCTGGCTGGCGAAATGACGAGCGAGGCGGGTTAGGCCCATACACGGCAGTTACTGCAATTGGGCGCGCGGAGGCCTACCGCGGTTTTCTCGGCCAGTTTTCTGATCATGACTGGAGTGCTGAAGGCGATGCGGGAGGCGGGTCTGCGCTGCCCGGACGACATTGAAGTGACGAGTTCGGACGACTCCGAGTGGCTGGATGTGTTCGATCCGCCGATCTCCACCGTGATTCAACCCAGCTACGACATGGGGGCCAAGGCGGGCGAACTGCTGCTGAGACGCATCGGCTCGCCGGCAGGCGAACGGGAACAGATCGTGCTCAAGCCCGAGGTCCGGATCCGCATTCCGCGGGGATCCCCAGGAGTGAAGAAGGATTGATAATCGTCATACGCCGCAACGCATCGCGTCCGAAGCCCTCGGCCGTCAGGCGCTCAGCATGATCGCGCAATTCGTCCGCGGGAGCGGGCGTGTCCGGCTGGCCAAGGTCACTGGCGAGCAACGCTCGATTCGAAACCAACTTCGGAGATCGCGCCAGCTATCACCCCAATTGGCAGGCAACCACAGCGATGGGTCATGGAGACAAAGCACCGTTCAAAGAAGACACCGAGCGCCGCCAGATCGCGCTGGATGTCGACGGGATAGAAATGTGCCGGCCACTCATGGTGCGTCACGACGAGGCGAGTAACACCGGCACGGGCCGCGTACTGTAGCAGTGCCACTCCTTCCTCAGGCGCCAAGTGGCCGGTGCTGAGGATGCAAGCGGAATCCGCCACGAGGCGAACCACTTCCCGGACCTCCGGCAGGAGCCCGCCATCCGGATGTAAGACGGTAATACCGCCCTCCTGCTGGTGATGGCGTCGATGATTGGCGGCGGAACGAGTGGGCGTCCAGATCTGCCATGCCCCGAGCCGGAGGGCCAACTTGACGGCATGGGGATTGACTCCACCGACCGTTCTGTTCAACACAAGGCCACCGAACACGCGGATTCCAGGGACCACTTTCTCCACCAGCCAGGCGCGCTCCACGGTGGAGTTCTGATGCGATTTGATAAGAACCGCCGCCACTCCCGCGCGCGCGGCCTCGACGACCAGTTCGAGATCGTTGAAACGACGCGGATCAACGTCGGGCGCGCTGTGCACATGCAGATCAACCGCGCCGTGGAGCGCATCGGGGAGGGCCGCTCCTCTGGCGGAAAACGCAGCGAGATCATGCGCATCGCCCCCGGCCAATTGGCGGACTCGATCACGCCGAGCAGGATGCGAAACAGCAACAGCGAAACGAAACCGGTTGCGACCCCCGTGAGTCCGGCAGCGATCGACCATCCGGCCACAGCAAGTAACCCAGCCACCTTGTACTTCGCCGCCCAAGCCTTCATGTAAGGCAGTTCGCGCAGACTGTTGATGCAGGAGTAGGTCCAAAAATTTACCAGCACAACTTTCCGCTGCAAGGCCTTCCTGCGCAATGAGGTGGAATTGACCCAATCAATCGCGCCATTTAAGTCGGGCATGGGCGGGCGCCCCCCCATCCGAGGCCATCGCGAAAACTCCAGCGATTAGGATGGCGGCTGCAACGCAAATACAACGTAGTTTCATGTAATGGTGCCTCTACTGCGGCAACTCTCGTCCCGTCTGCTCCGCGACCATATACTCGGCGTACCATTCAGGCCAGTTCACGTCCTGCTTGTGGGCGCTTTTTTCGCGCTCCCCATGCAGGTGTGAGGCGCGGCGGAGCGCGGCCGCTAGCTCGCTGACGGAGGCGAACCGCGCCCCTTCACGGTCTATGCGGCCAGGCAGCCTTCTTGTGACTTCCTGCAAGAGCCAGCCGTTCCCATCAGGATCGCGGAACGTGGCGAACGAGCCGTAGCTCGCGTGCTCGGGTGAAACACCGCGGAGGTGAAAACTGGGGTTGCCGTCAGACCGGTAAGCCGCGCCCGGTTCCGAGGGGTGGAAGACTTCACTTACGTCCGCGCCAACGGAGGCCACTTGGCCGCGTGCGGCCACGATGTCCGTCACCACCAGGTACAGGTTCTGCGCCGACCCCGGTGCGGCCGGCGTCATCTCTGTGCCGAACTGGACCGAGGCTGCCGAACCTGGCGGCGTGAACTGTACGACACGGAAGCCATTCTCGAAACCGAAGTCGGCATCGAGCCTCCATCCGAGCCCCGCATAGAACCGCTTGGCCCGATCAATATCGGACACCGGAATTACGACTACTTCGAGTTTCATGTCCATCGTCTCGAGAGTCGATGTGTTGTTTGCGAATTCTTCCAATTGAGCCATGTATAATCCTTCCTTTCTCGACAGCATCGCGATCTTCGCCTCGACGAATCCGCACTCCTATCGGAGCGATCGAAACGCGTTGCGGAGTTCCTCCGTTAGTGACTGCGGCTGTTCCCATGCGGCGAAGTGTCCACCCTTCGGAAGCCGGTTGAAGTAGATCAGCCTTGGGTACGCTTTCTCGGTCCAAGTCTTGGGGGCCGCATAGATCTCGTCAGGAAAAACGCTGACCGCAGTTGGCAGTTGGACCCCTTTCGGCGCAAAAAACGGAAGCTTGCTTTCCCAATACAGGCGCGCCGATGAAACCGCGGTATTGGTGAGCCAGTAGAGCGTGATGTTGTCCAGGATGTCGTCTCGCGTGATGCCTTCCGCCCGACTCTCGAAGACGCGTGAGATAAGATCCAAACTTTGGGCGTCATGATCCAGCATCCAGGCAGCCAAACCGGCCGGGGAATCGCCGAGTCCGTAGAGTGTTTGCGGGCGGTTGGCCATCTCTTGCGCGTAGCCCAAACCGTGTTTGTAGAAAGAGTCGAGCTGGTCCCACGCCCCTTTCTCCTCGGCCGACAGACCTGATGGCGGCGGCCGATTGGATTGCAAGGCGTCAGTAATATCGGCCGGCACCGTGGCGGGCATATTGGTATGAATACCGATCAACTCGGGAGGCGCTTGCAGGGCCATCTGTTCAGTGACAGCGTTGCCCCAGTCTCCGCCCTGGGCCACAAAACGCTTGTATCCGAGGCGCTTCATGAGTACCGTCCACGCGCGCGCAATGCGGATGGGATCCCATCCAGTTACTGTGGGTTTGCCCGAGAAGCCGTGGCCGGGCAGGGACGGGATCACTACGTCGAACGCATCCTCCGCCTTCCCACCCGCCGCGGCCGGGTCAGTTAGTGGCGCGATGATCTTCAGTTGTTCGATGATGGAGCCCGGCCAACCGTGTGTGATGATGATCGGCAGGGCATCGGGATGCTTGGAGCGGACGTGAATGAAATGAATATCGACTCCATCGATCGAAGTGACAAATTGCGGACGAGAGTTCAGCTTCGCCTCCACCTTTCGCCAGTCGTATTCGCTGCGCCAGTAGGCCACCAAACGCTTCATAGTCGCGAGTTGCACGCCCTGGGAACGATCGGAAACCGTCTCCGAGTCCGGCCAGCGGGTCGCTGCCAGACGACGGCGCAGGTCACTGAGTTCTTTTTGTGGGACGTGAACCCGGAAGGGCCGGATTGACGTATCCTCCGTGCCCGTCCCCAGCTTTGCACGGTCCGCGTACTTCGTCGCGGTATCGCGGGTTTGAGTTTGCAAGGGGACCGCAAGCAGAAGCAACGCGATCACCGGTGGAAGAAGGAGACTTGCGCCCCCTCGTAGGTCTGATTGAATCTTAGACGTCATCGTTCATTCCTTTCTGTAAAAGGGCAGGCCCTAACTGGGGCGCCGGATAGCAGGCGCGCACTACGCCCGGCAGGCACGAAGTGCAGCCCGTGATCTGAACCTTGCGAGCAGTGTTCAAGAAAGGCTCGCTGGATGTGTTGCGATTAAGACTGGGTGGCGACGTTCACGTCTGCGGCAGCGCGACAAGTTCAGCCGTGATTACTATCGCGCTGGCGTGACTCGGATGTTGACTTGGAGCGCGGTCTGGTTAGCTCCATTTCTTCGACATCGATACTCGCTGCCGCGGTTAATCTCGTTACCGCTTTGCGAATTCGGTGAAGACATAATCGTTCTTCTTCACGAGAGTGTGACACGCGAATCCGCACATAGCGTCATTTCCCTGTGGCGGTGTGCTTGCCAAGGTGCCTGGCTTGAATGTGTCGGAGGAGGCGTCGTATTCGAACACGGCGTAACCCCACCCTCCGCTATCCGTGAAGCGTTTGCTGTCCTTCATCATGAAGTCGACATTCACTAGGGAGCCCGGCACGGTTGCGTCGGGGAAGAATTCGTTCTGTTTCGGCGTCCAGTGGATCTTGGCCATCTTGGCGCCATCGGGCACAGGCTTACCGTTGTCTGGAAAGCCCGCGCGGTAGGCATCGATCATTTTAGGATTGCCCAGGGTTATGGCGATCACTTTGTCCTTCCGGCTCATGGCGATCGACTGCCATCCCTCATATCCTCTGAACTCAGAGAACGCGAGTCCCCCGGGCACCTTGACCGCGTACTTGTCCGAGGCGGCCGAAACCAACCCCTCCACCCCCGCCAGTACAGACACAAATACGAGCGCCACTCTCAATCGTTTGTTCATTTCGTTTCTCCTCTTCGTGAAGTCACGTCTAAAAGGTGCCTGCAAATGCCGCGGACATCCGCGCAGGGACGAATGTCGGTACGCTTGGGAGCGCCCGCCGCCGCTGCGATCGCCGGCATTCGATGCCGAGCTTGCGCATTTTGTAGATTAATGTGGTTCGCGGTAGGCCCAATCGCGTAGCGGCGCCGCCTTGCCCTCCGATCATCCAGTCCGTCTGCTTCAGGACGTCCAAGATGTGGTCTCGCTCCGCGGCAGCAAGAGTGCGCGCGGCCAACTGTGGCTCCTGCTTCGCGACATGTTTCAACTCGGTGAAGATGGGGCGCAGTACCGGGCCGGGCGACATCACCACAGCGCGCTCCACAAAATTCTGCAATTCCCGAATGTTGCCCGGCCAGTCGTGGTGTTTCAGTAATTCCATCACTTCCTCTGGAATCTCGTCGATCGTTTTGTTGAGGCGCGCCG
>JBDTPR010000419.1:0-6119 GCA_039932635.1 Candidatus Solibacter sp. | reverse complement strand
AATCGACGCATCGCCTCGCTGGTGGATGTGATGATCGGCAACGAGGAGGATTTCACCGCCGCGCTCGGCGTCAAAGTGCCCGATATGGACGAGCACATTTCCAAGCTCGATCCCGCCAACTTCCGCAAGATGATCGCCGAAGTGGTCAGCATGTACCCGAATTTCAAGGCGGTCGCCACCACGCTGCGCAACGCGAAGACTGCGTCGATCAACGATTGGGGCGCCATCCTGTGGACCGGCGGCGAATTCTACGAAGCGCCGCTGCGCGAGAATCTCGAAATCTTCGATCGCGTGGGCGGCGGCGACAGCTTCGCCAGCGGTCTCGCCTACGGGTTCCTCGCCGGCAAAACGCCGCAGGAATGCGTGCAATACGGAGCCGCGCACGGAGCCTTGGCCATGACCACTCCCGGCGATACCAGCATGGCGAATCTCAAGGAAGTCGAATCGGCGATGAAGGGCAAAGGCGCGCGGGTTGTCCGCTGACCTCCCGCCCGACGAGCAACACGTCCGCGAGGAAACGCTCCGCAAGTTGCAGGCCGACCCGGAGCGCTACCTCGCGGACTACACTCGCGAATTCGGCAATGTCCTGAATGCCGATAACGCCGCCACCCTGTTCGACGAATACAATCAGGATCGCGCCCGCTATCGAGAGGCGGTCCATCCCGCCGCCACCTGGATCCGTGACGAACTCTTCCGCCGCGCGCTGGCGGAACGCGCCCCGGCAGGACGCAATCGCGTGGTCTTCACCGCGGGCGGCAATGCGGCTGGTAAGAGCACCGCACTGACCTTCACTGGGATGGCCGCTCAGGCGGTCGCCGTATTCGATTCTACGTTCAGCAATCCCGAGCATGCGCGACGTCTCGTCGAACAGGTGCTTGCCACAGGTAAAGGTGTCTCGATTCTGTACGTCACCCGCCCACTTGAGGAGATCCTTGGCGCAATGCTTGATCGGGCCGAGCTGGAGGGCAGGGTCGTTACCATCGACCAGATGATCGGCTCTCATCGCGGCGCCGCCCAGGGCGTCCGCGCGTTGTACGATGAATTTGACTACGATGACGGCGTGGAGTTCTCGTTTGTGGACAACTCCGCCTACGGCCCGCGGCAGGGCTTAATTGAATTGACGGACCCCAAAGACTACACTAGTATCAGGGAGCGGCTCAATGAAATCCTCAAGCGCGAACGGCAATCCGGCAGGATCTCCCAGGAAAACTACGCTCGTATCCGAGGCAACACGCGAGGCTAACCGCCGCTTCGCACGCTTGGAAGCCCAGCAAGCCGTCGAGGGCCTCCGCAAACTCGCGGCCGAAAAGGCTGCCCGCAAAAAGCCCCACCAAGCTGCCTGATCCCCGTGGGGCAGGCAATCTTGCCTGCTGCAGGAAAAGGACAAAAGTGGAATATCTGGTCGGCGTCGTACTCGCAATAGCGGTGTGTGTCTTCGGGTTGGTGGTCGGCTTCGATCGCGACCGCGTCTTCTATCCTGTGATGGTGGTCGTGGTCGCCACCTACTATTGCCTCTTCGCGGTCATGGGGGCGTCCACCACGGTGCTGATTAGCGAATCCCTGGTGGCGTGCGGCTTTGCGGCGGTGGCAGTGGTGGCGTTCAAAAAGAACCTGTGGCTGGCGGTCGCCGGACTCGCCGGACACGGCGTCTTCGACTTCGCGCGCCACTTCGTCATTCAGAATCCGGGTGTCCCGGTATATTGGCCAGGCTTCTGTGGGGCCTTCGATGTCCTCGCCGCCGCGTTCCTCGCGGTGCTGCTGGTAAAGCGCGGCACGGTCTGAAATCAGCGACTACTTCAACAGGTCCGGCCGCAACCGCGCGGTCTTATCCAACGCGATCTTCTTCCTGAACTTGCGGATCTCTTCGTGATTGCCGCCCAGCAGCACCTCGGGCGCCTTCCAGCCGCGGAATTCCGCGGGCCGCGTCCAATGCGGACAGTCCAGTAACCCTTCGCCGTGCCCCGTATCCTGAAAACTCTCGAAGGCCGACGACGCCTCGTTGCCAAGCACGCCCGGCAACAACCGCGCGACCGTATCCACTACCACCGCCGCCGCCAGTTCGCCGCCACTCAAAACGTAGTTGCCGATCGAGATTTCCTCGTCCGCCAGATGCTCCGCCACGCGCTCGTCCACACCCTCGTAGCGCCCGCAGATCAGTAGCAATTCGCTCGACTCTTTCAACCGGTTGGCCAGCGTCTGGTCGAACATCCGCCCTTGCGCCGAAAGCAGCGCGACTTTCTGGCCGTCAGTGCGCTCCGGCCAGATTGCTTCCACCGCGTCGAAAATCGGCTGGCACTTCAGCACCATGCCCTCGGCGCCGCCGAACGGGCGGTCGTCCACCGTCTTGTGCCGGTCGTGCGTCCAGTCCCTCAGATTGTGTATACGGATGTCGAGCAACCCGGCGTCCTTGCCGCGCTTCACTACGCCATGCGCAAACGGTCCCTCGAAAAATTCGGGGAAGATCGTCAGCACATGGAAAATCACGGTCGGTTCACGTCCTTCAGGCCTTCGGGCAAGTCTACCGCGATGCGTTTATTCGCGGGATCGATCTCTACGCAGATTTTGCGCGCGAACGGAATCATCAACTCGCCTACCATCAGCAAGCCGCTGCCGCCGCCGTCGTCCCACCCCGTGACTTTACCGACTGCTTCACCGGTGCGCCGGTCAACCACCTCGCAGCCAATCAGGTCCGACTGGAAGTATTCGCCCGGCTCGAGTTCCACCCGCTGGCTCGCCGGAATCCGCACTTCGCTGCCGTACAGGCGTTCGGCCGTGGAAATATCGTCCACGCCGGCGAACTTGAAAACCAGCGTGCCGAGGTGAAACCAAGTCTCTTCGATTGAGTATTTGACGCCCCCGGCAGGTCCGCCGGGGGCGAAAAGGGTAACTTCTTCGAGCAACTCATAGCGCTCCAGTTTGCTACTGAGCGCTACCGCGGTGACCTCGCCCCGGTTGCCCCGCGTCTTGCCTACAATTGCGATGGCAACCCAGTTCGATTCGTCAGTCGAGGGGCTATTACTCAAGGATTTCTAAGGTAAACCGGCGATTCAGCTTCATCCCCGCTGCCCCAAGAATAGTGCGTATGGAGCGGGCGGTACGTCCCTGCTTGCCGATCACTTTCCCCAGGTCGCTGGCAGCTACACGCAGCTCCAGCACCGTGACCTGTTCGCCTGCTACCTCTCGCACCACCACCTCTTCGGGGATGTCAACGAGAGCTTTCGCGATATCTTCAACCAACTGTTTCATTCACCCCGCCTCCACAAACTTCATGGTAACCGAACCCGGCGATGCACTAGCCTACACCGCGCGCACAGGCGTTATATTCCTTACGCTTAGCAACAGCCTTAAGCCGCCGGTTGTACGGGAGGGTTCTTTTCCACCAGGCGTTTTACGGTGTCGGAGAGCTGGGCTCCATTCTTAATCCACTGATCCACGCGATCATGCTTCAGCAGAACCGCCGGAGGCGTGGTTAGAGGATTGTAGGTTCCCACTACTTCCAGGTTGCGGCCATTACGGGCGCGCTCTTTCTCAATCACCACAACACGATAGAACGGCTTCTTCTTGGCGCCAAACCGCGCCAGGCGAATCATCAACATGAATACTCCAATGTGGGCCGGAATCAAACCCGCCCGAACCTTTTTCTGATTTACCAACTACCGGATCTACCCAGATCCGCCTACGAGGGCATATTGCCGAATGGAAACCCACCGGGCAACTTCATCTTACCCAGCTTTTTGCCCATGAAGCCACCCGAGAGCGATTTCATCATCTTCTTGGCCTGCCCGTACTGCTTCAACAACTGATTCACTTCCTGCACGGAAGTACCGCTGCCCTTGGCAATCCGCCGGCGACGGCTTCCGTTGATGATCATATGGTTATCGCGTTCCCGGAACGTCATCGAATCGATGATCGCCACCACGCGATTGATCTCGTTCTCGTCCACCTTGACGCCCTGCAACTCCTTCATGATCCCCACCTTAGGCATCATGCCGAGCAGCGACTCCAAGGGCCCGAGCTTGCGAATCTGCTTCAGCTGATTGCGGAAATCCTCGAGAGTGAAATCGTTCTCGATCAGCTTGCGCTGCATTTCCACAGCCTGCTTCTTATCGATGGCCTCCTCGGCCTTCTCGATGAAGCTGAGGATGTCTCCCATCCCCAAAATGCGATTGGCGGCGCGATCCGGATGGAACGGCTCCAACGCATCCAATTTCTCGCCCACACCGACAAATTTCAGCGGCTGCCCGGTGACGTGGCGGATCGAAATCGCTCCGCCGCCGCGCGCATCGCCGTCCATTTTGGTCAGGATCACGCCCGTGATACCCAGCCGCTTATGGAATTCATCGGCCGATTTCACGGCGTCCTGCCCGGTCATGGCGTCGGCCACGAACAGGATCTCCACCGGGTTGAGCTGTTCTTTCAACTGCTGCAGCTCCACCATCAGATCGTCGTCGATATGCAGCCGGCCCGCCGTATCCACCAGCAACACGTCGCGGCCCCGATTTACCGCCTCGCGGCGTGCCGAACGCGCCAGGTCGAGCGGCGCCGATTCCCCGGGCGCACCCTCGTAAATCGGCTGTCCGACCTCGCGCGCCACCACTTTCAATTGCTCGCGCGCCGCCGGACGGTACACGTCCACCGACACCACCATGGGCGTGTGGCCGTTCTTCGCCAGCCAGCGCGCCAGTTTGCCCGTGGAAGTGGTTTTGCCCGACCCCTGCAAGCCCACGATCATGAACACGCTGGGCGGTTCATT
Source organism: Candidatus Solibacter sp. (assembly GCA_039932635.1). Taxonomy (GTDB): domain Bacteria; phylum Acidobacteriota; class Terriglobia; order Bryobacterales; family Bryobacteraceae; genus Solibacter. The sequence goes on along the minus strand of JBDTPR010000419.1, from coordinate 1,366 downwards.
CGCAAAGCGCAGCTTGGATTCGTGGCTGCCCAGGATCTTGATCAGTTCCTCGTGAACGATCTTTACCACCTGCTGGGACGGCGAAAGTGCGTTGAGCACTTCCTCGCCCTGGGCCTTTTCCTTAATGTTTTCGAGCAGCTGTTTGACAACTTTGAAGTTTACGTCGGCTTCCAGCAGGGCCATGCGAATTTCGCGCAGGGCTCCCTCCATGTTTTCCGGGGTAAGCTTGCCTTCGCCACGCAGGTTTTTGAAGACCCGCTGTAGCTTATCTGATAGGTTGTCGAACATGAGAATAGACCCAACCCGCAAGGGTATCCCTGCGGGTGACCTCGTGGGGTGTTTCCAGTATAGCCGTTATTCCGCGGCCACGGCAGGAGCAGGCGGAGGGATGCGCAGGCTGCTCGCCGCCATCTTCCCTGTGCGATCCATACCGAGCTCGTAGAGTACCCGGGTGCCGGGGCGAAGGTCTGTCGCAAGGCCCTCGGAGAGCCGTGAAACATGGAAGAAGATGTCCCTTCCCCCATCGTCCGGGCGCAGAAATCCGAAGCCCTTGGCTTCGAAATAGGTGACCACGCTCCCCGGCTGCTCGCCCGATGGAGCTTCGCCCGTGGCATCGCCTTGGGCTGCTGCCGGAGTGACCGGGCGGCTAGTCTTGTCGCCGACTCCCTGTTTGACCAGTTGGAGATCGGCCTCCGACCAGTTCGCCGGTGGCTTCGTCGTTTCTGAAGGCATCTTGAGGTCCGGGTTGCGCTTGCGGGCCTCTTCAAATAACCGTTTCTGGCTTGCGTTCAACGAAAGTATCCTCTAAATCCTTGCGTACCTATACCGCGGCAGGCACGACTGCTTTCTTCTTACGGGTGCCCTTCTTCTCGACAGGTGCCGCCCGATCGCTCTTCTTCAAACTGCCCATCACCAGCGTGGTGACAAACTTTTTCTCGCCGTGATCATCGAACTTAATCGTGATCCGCTCTTCGCTGCTCGACAGGACCGTTCCCAACCCGAACTTCAAATGCTCGACTTGGGCGCCCTGAGAATACGTATTAGAAGCCATAGAGTTCCTAAGGTCTACTCCTCGGATGTAGTACTGGGGGGATGATATGCCGGCTTTTGGTGGATGGTGTATTCGGGCAGATGTACCACAATTGATGATAACATCTTAGCAAATCAGTGGCCATCTGTCGAGTACCCTCGCGCACGTCCGCCCTTTATAAAGCTACTGCAGCGCCCTCGCGTGCGTCCGCTTTAATCTTTAATCGGTCTCGCTGAAGCCTTCCCGCAGTTCCGTAAGATTCGGCGATGGTTTGGGCTCGACCGCCTGCGCCGCGAGCTTCACGACTGGCGGCGCCACCGGCACCGACTTCGCAGC
>JBDTPR010000418.1:0-6128 GCA_039932635.1 Candidatus Solibacter sp. | reverse complement strand
TTCCACCGAGGGCTTTGACGAAGCTGCGGCCGCGGCGCACGCGCAGTCGTGGGAGCAGTTGGAGGCCAATAGCGGCGCGACGCGCGCGGACATGCGTCGCTTCGCGGAGATGCTGCACCGCGCGCGCCACGGCATCTTCGTGTGGTCGATGGGGCTCACACAGCACGTGCACGGTGTCGATACGGTGCGCGCGTTGATTAATGTAGCGCTCGCGCTGGGCTGGGTCGGGCGGCCGCATGCCGGGGTGATGCCGATACGCGGTCATTCGGGTGTGCAGGGCGGGGCGGAGGTGGGCTGCGTCCCCGCTGTAGATCCGGCGAATTTCGAGAAGGCGTGGGGTTTCACGCTGCCCGCGTTCAAGGGCATGAGTGCGTCGGAGATGGTGCATGCCGCCGCGGAGGGCGCGCTCGATACGTTCTGGATCGTCGGCGGGAATTTTCTGGAGACGCTGCCCGACCCGCCGCGTGTACAGCGCGCCCTGCGTGCGGTGCGCACGCGCATTCATCAGGACATCGTGGTCACCAGCATGATGCTGGAGGAACCTGCGGACACGGTGATTCTGTTCCCCGCCACCACGCGCTACGAATCCCCGGGCGGCGGCACCGAGACCACTACCGAGAGGCGTATCATTTTCTCGCCCGAAATCGAAGGGCGGCGGATCGGGTCGGCGAAGGCGGAGTGGGAGGTGTTCGGCGAGGTTGCCGCGCGAGTCGCGCCTTCGCGTCCGGCGCGCTTCACTTCCTCGGCAGCGATCCGCGAAGAGATTGCGCGCGCCGTCCCACTGTACGCGGGGATCGAGCGATTGGGCCGTGAAGGCGACCAGTTGCAGTGGGGCGGCACGCGTCTGTTCGAGGACGGCCGCTTCGCTACCCATGACGGGCGCGCCCACTTCTCGGCGATTGCGGCGGTGCCGCGTGAGAAGGCGGCGGATGCTTTCTACGTGTCCACGCGCCGCGGCAAGCAGTTCAATTCCATGGTGCAGAGAGCGACCGACCCGCTGACCGCTGCGTCGCGGCACGACATTCTGATTTCGCGGGAAGACGCGTCGCGCCTGGAACTGCGCGATGGCGATTGCGTGCGGCTCACCTCCGATACCGGCAGCTTCACGGGCGCTGCGAAGCTCGATGCCATTCAGCCCGGCAATCTGCAAGTGCACTGGCCGGAGGGCAATGGACTGCTCTCGTCTTTCGAAGTGGATGCCGATTCCGGGGAGCCGGATTACAACGCGGTGGTCAGGCTCGAAAAGGTCAGGCCTTAACCCGCCGGTGTTTCGCGCGGACGATGACGGCCAGGGCTAGCGCCGCGGCTGCACCCAGCACAGGCCTCATTTTTTGGGTGTGATGTCGGTGACCGGAAGGTCCCAGTGGGCCATCAGGATTTCGAAACGTCGCTGTTCTTCGCGCTTGTACTTATCCTGGTCGGGCCAGAGTTGTTTGATGAGCCGCTCTTCGTCGGGGTTCGCGGTGGTGGCGAGCGTGGAGTTCTTGAAGCGTATGGTGACGCGGTAATCCCAGCGTCCGTCCTCGGTGCCGTGGTTGGCCGGCGTCTCGATTTTCACGGAGAGCATGCGGCCGCTCTCGACATTCTTCAGGAGCATCGGGTAGTGATTCTTGAGGAAGAGTTGCAGGAACTCCTGCTGGCGGCCCCATTGGACTTTGTAGTAGTACTCCATGGAATAGGGCTGGTCCGCGGCGGGACGGTCGGGCGCGCCTTGGGCGAAGGCTGCGGCGGTGAAGAGAAGGGCGAGTAGCGCGGTTCGCATGAATGCTCCGATTAGAGTGGAGTATAACAGGGAGGAGGCGAAACGTTCGGCATGGTGACACGAGGGTCTGGGGAAGCGCGATTCGCGGGAGTGCATTGCACGCTCAGCTTGAGGGACTATGCCGGCGTAGTGGTGATGAAGATCTCCGGCACCGACATCGGTGAGTTCGGCGATGCTCCCATGTTGGAACTGGCGAAGTGCGTTGCAGGTGCGGAATTGTTCATCGACGCGCGCGACGTGCGCGGCGCGTCGATCGAGGTGAGCGGCGAGTGGGCTGAGTGGCTGCGCGCGCACAAGACACACCTGCGCGGCATCAATATGCTGACGGGCTCGCGCTTTGTGGAGGTGACGGCGGATTTCGTGCGCCGCTTCGCCGGTCTGGAAGGCTCGATGCGGATTTATACCGAGGCTGCGGCCTTCGATGCGGCACTGGAAGGCTCGCTCACGCAACTCTGATAGCGGCGTGGCCTGTCCTAACAGGCTCCGCCTGTGGCACGCTACATAGATGATTCGTTTCGCCTTCGTGCTGCTCGCCTCCGCCGCCTTTGCGCAGACTCCCGCCGAACTCAGCGCCGACCCCGTGATCCGCTCTGCGATGGAGGCCGCCAAACGCAACGAGCCCGACACGCTGGCCTTGCAGGCGCGCATCTGCGAGATCCCCGCGCCGCCCTTCAAGGAGACGGTACGCGGTAAGGAATTGGCGCGACTCTTCCAGCAACTCGGCCTCAAGGACGTGCGCACCGACGCTGCCGGCAACGTGATTGGCGTCCGCCCGGGCAAGGCCGCGCGACCCAATCTGGTTTTCGCCGCGCACCTCGACACGGTCTTCCCCGAGGGCACCGACGTCAAAGTCACGCGCGAAGGCAGCGTGATGAAAGCTCCAGGGATCGGCGACGATTGCCGCGGCCTCGCCGTCATGCTCGCGGTGATCCGCGCGTTGAACGAAGCGAAGGTCGAAACGCCGGGGACGATCACTTTCGTGGCCGATGTCGGCGAGGAGGGGCTCGGCGATCTGCGCGGCATGAAGAGCCTGTTTTTCGATAGCCTCAAGGGCCAGATCGACAAGTTCGTTTCGGTGGACGGCACGGGTCTCGGCATCACGCATATCGGGGTGGGCAGCAATCGATACAAGGTCACCTTCAAGGGACCGGGCGGCCACAGTTTCGGCGCTTTCGGCATGGCCAATCCGATTCAGGCGATGGGGCGCGCGATCGCCAAGATCGACGCTCTGCAGGTTCCGGAGCAGCCTAAGACCACGTTCAACGTGGGACGGGTCGGGGGCGGCACCAGCGTGAATGCGATTCCGTTCGAAGCCTGGATGGAAGTCGATATGCGGTCCAGCGACCCGGCTTCGCTCAAGGATATCGACACGCGGTTCAATTCCGCGGTGAAGGAAGCCGTGGTGGAGGAGAACGCGCGCTGGAACAATCGCGGACCGGTATCGGCATCGGCCGAATTGGTGGGCGTGCGGCCGGCGGGGCAGACTGCCAAGGAGAGCCCGATTGTGCAGACTGCGATGGCGGTCTCGCGCGCCATGCAGATCGATGAGGTGCTGCGCGAGGGGTCGACGGATTCCAACGTGCCGATGAATCTCAAAATTCCGGCAATCACTATTAGCGGCGGTGGAACGGGAACGGGCGCGCACTCGCTGAATGAGACGTTCGATTCCACTGATTCCTGGCGCGGCACGCAGCGGGCATTGCTGCTGGCGATCGCTTTGGCGCGCTAGTGGCCTTGGTGGTGCTGCCAGGATTGGCCAATGTCTTCCCATGAACGGGGAATTCGGCAGAAGTTGTGGGGCAGGTTGGCAACCTGCGGCGGGTTGGTAATCCGCCGGAATCGCATGTAAACAGAGCAGCAGGCGCCGGTTGCCAACCGGCGCGCAGGATACCATCCTGCCCCACAATTAATGTGGCCTGTCCCACCCTTAGCGCGGTGTGAGGATGGTGCCCCAGATTACCTGGTAGGCTTCCACGTCGTTGTAGAGGTCTTTGCCGGCGCGCACGAAGACGCGCATGTTCGGTTTCAGCGAGTCCGCCTCCACCAGCTGGCCGTCGGCCAGATAGCGAGTGTCCTTGCGCAGCAGGATGCTGAGATCGCCGGCCTCGCGCGTATGCAGGATGACGCGCTCGCTATTCAGGCGGAAGACCACGCCCGAGTAGGTGATGTTGCCGGTGCGCACGGCGGGTTCGGCCTTCGGGTCGTACGCGCGCCATCTGCCCTGCGTCTTGGGACGCGGGGGCGGGACCGGCTGGATCACATGGATGGTACGCGCGTAGCGTACCGAATTGCCGGCCGCCGAGTCGGAAAGCACCTCGACCTTTTCGCCGGTGACCAGGCGCATGGTGTCGATCAGGCGCTCGTCGCGCTCCACGTAAGTCTTGGCGTCGAAGTGGTAGCGTAGCACGCGATTGTCGGCCGCGCGAATGCTCAATTCGCCTACCGGCCGCGCGTCGCACTCCAGGAGTACACCGGTGACTAGGGGCGCATTTTCCGGCGCCGGTATCTGCGCGATTCCCAACCACGGGAGGACCAACCACACGATCGCCCGCATCGCTTCGACCTCAATTCACGGTAGCATGCGCCCGCTGCGCCCCTCCGTAACTTCCGTTACAGCTTGCGGATCTTAAGATTCTTGAACCACGCATCGGACTGGTGGTTCTGGATCGAGATCTGGCACAGCTCTTTCGGGTGCTTCACCAGCAGGTTGTACACGGGCGATTCGGTGCCCCAGCGCTTCCCGGTATTGGCTCCCACTTCGGGTTGTGCCAAGCTGCCATCGACCACCTTTTCGCCGTTGAGCCAGTGCTCGATGTGGTCGCCTTTCACCACGAGGCGCGAATGATTGAACTCGCCTACCGGACGGGTGGCGTCTTTCGCGGGAGAAATCATGTCATAGAGGGCGCCGGCCTGATGACTGGTGCCGCGCCGCGCGTCGGGATTCTTCTCGTTGTCCAGCACCTGATACTCAAACCCGATCACGTACTCCTGCGCCTTGGCCGGACGGTCCTTGCGCCGCGTCTTCATGGACGCGTTGACCAGGTCTTCGAACTTCTGGCCGGGCTTGGAATCGTCCAGCATCACGCGGTCCTGAATGCGGTACTTGATGCCGCTGTTGCCGCCGGGTGAGATTTTCCAATCCCACTCCAACTCGAAATCGCCGTACAGCGCGGTGGTGAACAGATCTTCGTTGATTTTCGACTTGGGCAACGAACGAATGCAGCCGTCTTCGATCGCGAAGCCATCGCCCGGCGGGACCTTTTTCGTGGGGTCTTCCCACCCCTTGTAGGTCTTGCCGTCGAAGATCAGCCGCCAGCCGTCGGCCTTTTCTTTGGCGGTGAGTTCGTTGTCGGCGCCGAATGCCGCAAGCGCGGCCGCGCAAGCCAGGATCGTCATTTTCAGAACAGGTCGCATCGCTTCCAATCTACAATGTCCAGGTGCCTCTTGTACGCTGCCTCCTCATTTTCCTGAGCGCCGCCCTCTACGGGCAGGACACGCGCGTCATCCTGCTGGGCACCGGGACGCCGAATCCCGATCCCGACCGTATGGGTCCCTCGGTCGCCGTGGTCTCGGGGGATCGCGCCTACATTGTGGATTGCGGCCCGGGCGTGGTGCGGCGCGCGGCGCAGGCCGGCATCAAGATGCCGCAACTGACGCGCGCCTTCCTCACGCACCTGCATTCCGACCACACCGCGGGACTACCCGACCTCATCCTTACGCCGCCCAATTCCGATCGCCGCGACCCCTTGGAGATTTACGGGCTTCCCGGCACTCGCGCCATGACCGGCCATCTGATGAAGGCCTTTCGCGAGGATTTCGAGATTCGCCTGCACGGCACGCAGCCCGTGGAACCGCGCGGCTTCCAGACCGCTGCCCACGACGTGCGTCCCGGCGAGATTTACCGCGACGAGCAGGTGCGCGTGATTGCCTACGCCGTGCCGCACGGCGCCTGGAAGCACGCCTACGGATACCGGTTCGAGGCGCGCGATAAGGTGATCGTGATCTCCGGCGACACCACGTACAGCGAAGCGCTGATCGCCGCAGCGAAGGGCGCCGACATTCTGGTCCACGAGGTCTACTCGCGTAAAGGATGGGAAGGGCGCACCGCCGCCTGGCAGAAATACCATTCCGCGTATCACACGTCAGGTCCCGACGTCGGACGCGTGGCCGCCGCGGTGCGCCCGAAGAAGCTGGTGCTCTACCATCTGCTCCCGATGGGTCAACCGCCTCAGGAAGTGCTGGCGGAGATCCGCACGGCGTGGGACGGCGAGGTAGTTTACGGCACAGATCTCGACGTCATTCGGTGAGGTGTCGCACGGCAAAAGAACTATCATGAGTCATGACCGCAGTCCGGACTGCCCGGTAC
>JBDTPR010000417.1:0-6132 GCA_039932635.1 Candidatus Solibacter sp. | reverse complement strand
TTGTATGAGAATCCAGCGTCCCGTTCAGGCTCATCTTGCATGAGACAAGAGTACCCCGGGGGCGCTTTCCCACAAATGCTATCCTGAATAGAGATCCTCCCGTAAGGTCGGTACACACGCTTGAAAGTCGGTTTCGTCAGTCTGGGCTGTCCCAAAAACCTCGTAGATAGTGAAGTCATGATGGGGCAACTCGTTGCCCGAGGGCACGAACTCACCCATCATCCCGACCAGGCAGACGTCCTGGTAGTCAATACCTGCAGCTTCATCGATCCCGCCAAGAAGGAATCGGTGGACACCATCCTCGAAATGGCCGAATACAAGAAGGTCGGCCGTGCCAGGAAACTGATCGTCGCCGGCTGCCTGGTGGAACGCTACCGCGGCGACATTCGCACCGAAATGCCCGAGGTCGATGCCCTGATCGGCACCAACGAACTCGACAGCATCGTCGCCGTCTGCGAAGGCCTGGAACCCAATTCCAATCCGCTCGAGCCCTACCTGTATCACGACCTCACGCCGCGCGTGCTCTCCACGCCCAAGCACTTCGCCTATATGAAGATCGCCGAGGGCTGCGACCACCCCTGCACTTTCTGTGTGATCCCGCAGTACCGCGGCGCCTTCCGCAGCCGCCGCTTCGAATCGGTGATTTCCGAGGCCACCCGCCTCTTCCAGCAGGGCATCCGCGAGATCAACCTGATTGGCCAGGACACCACCTGCTACGGAGAGGATTTCGGACGCAAGGACGGCCTGGCCGAACTGCTCGGTCGCCTCGCCGAAATCGAGACGCCGCACGAGAAGTGGATCCGCTTCCTCTACGCCTACCCGAATAAGGTCACCCAGCGCCTGCTCGACACCATCGCGGAGCACGCCTCGCTGGCCAAGTACATCGACATGCCGCTGCAGCATGCCAGCGCCAACGTCCTCAAGCGCATGAAGCGCGGCGCTTCGGGCGACATCTTCCTCAAACTGATCGAACGCATACGCCGCACCATTCCCGGCGTGGCCATCCGCACCAGCTTCATCGTGGGCTTCCCTGGTGAGACCGCCGAAGATTTCGCCGAGCTCTGCCAGTTTGTGGAAGCCGCCAAGTTCGACAACCTCGGCGTCTTCACCTATTCCGATGAAGACACCAGCGCCAGCTACGCGCTCGATGGCAAGGTGGACGGCCGCACTATACAGAACCGCAAACGCCGCCTGATGGCCATCCAGCGTAAAATCTCGCGCGCTCGCAATCGCGCCCTGGTCGGCCAGGAGGCCGACATCCTGGTCAGCGGACTTTCCGCCGAAACCGATCTGCTGTGGGAGGGACGCATGTCCACCCAGGCGCCGGATATCGACGGCGTCACCCTCATCAACGATTTCGAAGGCTCGGAACCCGTCCCCGGCGAAATCCGCCGCCTGCGCATCACCGAAGCTCACGATTACGATGTGGTGGGCACGCTCCTCGCCCCCACCGAAGCCGCGCCGCCCAAAACCTGCTCCGGCTTCATCAATATTTCTCCACTCGTCGCCGTATGACTTGTCCCATTTGCAAAAAACCGGTCGCCCTGGGCGACGCTGATTTTCCGTTCTGCAGCGAACACTGCCGCGATATCGACCTGGGCAACTGGGCCACCGGCAAATACGTGATCCCCGGCGCTCCGGTGGCCAACCCGCACATGCAGGAGCCCGAGGATGACGAATAGTCCGGCATGACGAGGCTCGCCATCACGATCGCCACCTGGTTCGGCGCGGGCTACTCGCCGTTTGCTCCCGGCACCGCCGGCTCGCTCGCCGCGCTCGTAATCGCAATCGTGCTGCATGAGTACGCCGGCTTCACCAACTGGCACTACCTGATGATGGCGGCCCTGCTCTTTCCGCCGGCCACTTGGGCAGCGTCCGAAACCGCACGCGCGAAGAACCTGAAGGATCCGCAAATTGTAGTGGTGGACGAAGTGCTGGGTCAGTGGATAACGCTGGCCGGCGCCCGCACGCTAAACTGGAAGAGCTATCTCGCCGCGTTCGCTCTCTTCCGCCTCTTCGACATCTGGAAACCGGCGCCGGTGCGGCAACTTGAGGCTCTGCCCGGTGGGCTCGGGATCAATGCCGACGACATGATGGCGGGCGTGTATGGCGCCCTTGTGTTATTCACAGCAGGATGGTTCAATCTTTACTAAATATGGCGCTCCGTAAATCAGCAGACTCAAAGCCGCAGATTTCCCAGGTCACTCCACCCGCGGCCATTGCCGGCGGCGAGTTGCAGATTCGCGGCAAAGGTTTCGCCCAGGAAGATCGTCCCAAGGTCACCATCGGCGAAATTGGCGCACCGGTGATCATCGGTTCGGATTCCTTCGTGATCGCACGCGTTCCCGATGGCGCCTCCGCAGGCGAACTGGTGATCGAAAGCGGCACGCATGCCAGCGCATCGTGGGCCTGCGACATCGGCATGCTGGTGGCCGATAGCCTCCACCCCGTCACCAATCCCGCAGTCGATTCCTTCGGCAATATTTTCACCACCTTCAGCGGTTCGCGCGGGCAGAAGGTTCCGGTCGCGGTCTACAAAATCGACCTGAACTTCGCCATCAAGCCCTTCATCAACGAGCTGATGAACGCTACCGCGCTCACCTTCGACCCGGAGGGCACGCTGTACATCTCCAGCCGCTACGATGGCTTCGTGTACCAGGTCACGCCCAACGGCAATATGAGCGTGTACGTGGAAGGCATGGGCGTCGCCACCGGCATCGCGTTCGACACGGAACGCAATATGTACGTCGGTGATCGCAGCGGCACCATCTTCAAGATCAGCCCCACCCGCCAGATCTTCGTCTTCGCCACGCTCGAGCCTTCCATCTCGGCCTACCATCTGACCTTCGGTCCCGATGGCTACCTGTACGTCACCGGCCCCACCACCTCGAGCTTCGACGCCATCTATCGCATCTCGCATGAGGGCGAGGTGGAAACCTTCTACCGCGGCCTCGGGCGTCCTCAGGGCATGGCGTTCGACGACGAGGGACGTATGTACGTAGCCGCCTCGCTCGCCGGGCGCAAGGGCATCGTGCGCATCTATCCCGACCGCCGCGCCGACCTGTTCGTTTCCGGCCCGGGAATCGTGGGCGTCGCGTTCACCCCGTCGCGCTCCATGGTGGTGGCGACTACCAATGCCATCCACCGCGTCGATGTAGGCATCAAGGGCCGTACCATCTTCTGAGATGAACGCCGAAATTATCGCCATCGGCAGCGAAATGCTGAGTGGGGAGCGGGTCGATACCAATTCGCTCTACCTCACCGCCGAATTGAACAAGCTGGGTGTCGAAGTGGTCACCAAGTGCGTCATCGGCGACGACCGCGAACGGCTCGCCGCGCAGGTCCGCCAATCGATGGGACGCTCGGCGATCGTGATTCTCTCCGGCGGTCTCGGGCCGACCGAGGACGACGTGACCCGCGACGCCGTGGCGCTGGCCCTCGGTCGCAAGCTGAGCTTCGACCCCGAGATCGCCGAGCGGCTGGCGCAGCGCTTCGCCGCCGCCAAGCGCAAGATGGCCGAGGTCAACAAGCGCCAGGCGTTCGTCATCCAGGGCGCCCAAATCCTTTCCAACGATCGCGGCACCGCACCCGGCCAGTGGCTGGAAGAATCGGGCGCGGTCTGTATGCTGCTGCCCGGTCCGCCGCACGAATTGAGGTCCATGTTCGAGCGGCATTGCCTGCCGCGGATCGCGCGCATCGCGCCGAAACAGGTGATCCGCACGCTATTTATGCGCATCGCGGGAATGGGCGAGAGCGATCTGGATCAGTTGATCGCGCCGGTCTACAAGAAATACGAAAATCCTGTCACCACGATTCTGGCCGCGGCCGGCGACATCCAGGTTCACCTGCGGGCACGCTGCGAGACCGAGGCGGAGGCGGAAGCGCTGCTGGCCGAAGTCGGCGGGCCGATCGAACTGCTGCTCGGCGACCGGATTTACTCGCGCAATGGCGATCCCCTGCAAGTGGTGGTCGGGGAACTGCTGCATAAGATGGGCGCGACGGTGTCGGTGGCGGAGAGCGCGACCGGAGGCATGCTGGGCGAGCGCTTCACCAGCACTCCCGGGAGTTCGGCGTATTTCCTGGGCGGCTTCATCACCTACAGCAACGCTATGAAGCAGGAGCTACTGGGTGTGCCGCCGGAGACGCTGACCCAATTCGGCGCTGCCAGCAAGGAAACCGCCGAGGCCATGGCGTTGGGCGCGCGCAGGCGCACCAAATCCACCTACGCACTCTCGATTACGGGGGCCGCCGGACCCGAGGCGGGAGATCAGAACGTGCCCAAGGGCACGATGTTCGTCGGACTCGCCGATGCAACCGGAGTCACCTCCATGCAAAGGCAGTATCTGGGCGACCGGCAGCGGATTCGAACGTTTACCGTCCAACTGGCACTGGACTTGTTGCGCCGCCGGATAACTGGACTGTTGTAACGGTCTTGGCTTCTGTAGTCGCTGGTTTCGTCAGGAACCGGTCGACAGTCATGTAACCAACGGTGGTAGCCACCACCAGCAATGCTCCAAGCAGCTTCGGCGGACTCGGAACAGGGATATCAAAGAACCGGCAAACCGCTCCCAAGGCAAACCCGAGCAGCAAGCCAATTAAACTCTTCATTATCCGAATTATACCACCCACCGACAAGTGGGGCAGGTTGGCAACCTGCGGCGGGTTGGTAACCCGCCAAGCGAGCGAAGCGAGCCCTGCCCTAGTACCCGTTGCTCCGGTGATTTACCAGAGCTAAAAATTCATCCCGAGTCTCTTTCCGATCCCGGAATGCTCCCAGCATCGCCGAAGTCATGGCGCCGGAGTGCTGCTTCTCCACCCCGCGCATCATCATACAGAAATGCCGCGCCTCGCAAATCACGCCGACGCCCAGCGGCTGAATCACTTCCTGCAAGGTCTGCGCCACATCCTGCGTCAACCGCTCCTGAATCTGAAGCCGCCGCGCGAACATATCCACGATGCGCGGAATCTTACTCAACCCGATGACCTTCTTTTGCGGCAGGTAGGCCACATGCATTTTGCCGTAGAACGGCAGCATGTGGTGCTCGCAGAGGCTGAAGAACTCGATGTCCTTCACCACCACCATCTCGTCGTACTTCACCTCGTACAGCGCGCCGTTGAGGATCTTTTCGATCTTCATCTCGTACCCGCTGGTGAGGAAGCGCATCGCCTTATCCACGCGCTGCGGCGTACGCGCCAACCCGTCGCGCTTGGGATCTTCCCCCAGTTGGGCGAGCATTTCGGTGATCAGCGGCGCAATCGTCCCCTCTTCTCCCGGGGGCTTCATCATTTTCACAACGGCTTTATTCGATTTCATCGGCTCTCACTTCAAAGATGTTCCGCGGGGTCTCGCCGATGCGGATCTTCTCCAACTTCGGCCATTCGCCGGGGAACGACTGCGCCCAATTGCGCTTCAATCTACGGCAGATTTCCACGCCCAGATTCTCGGACGTGGGCACGACTTCCCCAAAAACCGGGATCTCGCGATTCAAATTGCGATGGTCGAAAGGCGCCACCACTTCGCGCCGCACCAGGGCATCCAGTACGCCGATTTCCACCGCCTGCCCGGTGGCCGGATCCACTGGTCCGCGGACGCTGACATCCACCACGTAATTGTGGCCGTGGCCATGCGGATTATTGCACTTGCCGTAGAGGCTGCGGTTCTCTTCCTCGCTCAGTTCCCCGGAATGTAATCGGTGCGATGCCGCGAATTCGTAGCGCCGTGTTACGCGGAACACGCTGTCTCCCCAAAATAATCCACGAAAAGGTCCGGTGTTTCGTAGACCCGCACGCCGTGCAGTCTCCTGCCGCCTTCACTCAGGCGCGGCTCCAGCCTACGCCAGATGTCGAGCGCAATGTTCTCCGTGGTGGGCACCTGCTGGTCGAACGGAGGCACTTCGTAGTTCAGGAACCGGTGGTCGTACGGCTCCACAATTTCGCGCTCCAGAATCGCCTTCAGTTCCTTCAGGTCGAGCACCATGCCGGTCACCGGATCGGGCTGTCCTTCCAGGCTGACCTCCACCACATAGTTATGCCCGTGGCCGTGCGGATTCGCCGCCATGCCGTAGATTCGCTGGTTTTCCTCGTCGGAAAGCCGCGGATCCCTACATACGTGGGAGGCGGAAAACTCTACTT
>JBDTPR010000416.1:0-6139 GCA_039932635.1 Candidatus Solibacter sp. | reverse complement strand
GCACGCTCTGGTAATGCAGAGTCTTGGCCATCAGGTCTTTGCCGGTGCCGTTCTCACCTTCCAGCAGAATGGTAGTGGCTTCGCTGGAGGACACGCGACGCACGAAATTCATCATCTCGCGCATGCAGGGAGATTCCGCGATCACCGCGCGCTTCTGCGGCGCGGCTTCCTCGGTAACGTCCTTGATGGTGGCGACTACGCCCGAGAGTTTGCCGTCGTCGTCGAACATCTGGTTGGTACGCATCACCACCAGGCGCTCCATGCCGTTGCCGGTGTGCAGGCGGACGGTGGTATTGGAGTTGGCCGCGGCCTGATTGAGGCCGACGAGGACGCCGCAATTAGGCTCGCAGACGGAGCACTGGAAGATCTGCTGGCAGTGTTTACCCAGCATCTCTTCGCCGGACATACCGAAAAGACGTTCCGCGGCGCGGTTGACTCCGGTGATGCAATATTCGGCATCGTAGAGAACCAACGCGTCGGAGAGCTGATCGAATACCGATTCCAGCACGCTAGCTTTCTGCCAGCCTGGGGTGAGGTTAGACATTACACTTTGCTCCAATTATAGCAAGTGATCTGCGTGAATTCGCGCTATGAGACTCTATTTCGGGGGGGAATGACGCCGTCCCGGATGCAGGTAAATCAGCTAAACAGTTCTGAATAAGAGATTTAGGCGGATGGCGCTGCAATTGCACACTTCCGGTATTGGAGGCACTATGTCCCATTTGAAAGTCACGTTGCCCACTGTCATCCTGTTGGGCGGTTTTCTGGTTTGTTCCACGGCCTCGTATGGCAAGCCGGAATACACGAAGTCTACTAAGAAAGCCTGCGCCGTTTGCCATGTCGATTCCAAAGCGAAGCCCAAAGAGTTGACCGATGCCGGCAAGTATTTCTCCGAGCATAAGAATCTGGACGGTTACAAGGAAAAGAAGTAGTTAGAGGGATGGCGGAGGCGTGGAGCCGGTCATGATGCAAACGGTACAACTCGCGATCGCAGACGGGGTATACGCCGCCGCCCTTCGTGAGGCCCTGTCCCATACTTGCGCGTGGCATGTGGAATCGGTGGGTTGTCCCGACCCTTCCCAGCATTGCGTGCTGGTGTTGGATCAGGCGGGCCTGGAACTGTTGCCGCCGCCGCTCTCCAATCCGGAGCGGATCGTGCTGATCGCCCAGCGCGATTCCCGACAGATGGCCGAAGCCTGGGACGCGGGCATCGTTTCGGTGGTAAGTGCGCAGGATCCGATGAGTACCGTGCTATTGGCGATCATGGCTGCCGGACTACGTGTGGACAAACCCCACAGCGCACCGGTAACAAGCGGAATTTCCCCCACTTCTGTGCCCGGGAATGCGTCACTTCCCCCAGAGCCTCGAAACTCCGGATCCAAACGCGCTAAACACAACAGGTTAGCGTGATGTCTGCCTGGACTCCGGCGTGCACTAACATTTCTTCCGGAAAGGAGACTTGAACATGGGCCACTCATTCGAAGAATTAGAGGTCATTGTCCGAAACCGGATTTGTAGTGTGTGCACGGAACGAACCGTGGAAGGCGAGTGCGGACTGGAGCAGCCCTCCAGTTGCGCAATGTTCCAGCTCTTTCCACGCGTTGCCCAGGCAATCCAATCAGTCAACAGCAACGAGATACAGCCGTACATTGACGCTATCCGGCGCGATGTCTGTTCGGTTTGCCAGGAACAGACGTTGGATGGCTCGTGCGAGACCCGCCGACAGGTGAATTGTTCGCTAGACGCGTACCTGGTGCTGGTGGTGGAAGCGATCGAAGAGGCAACTGGCAAGACCTTCGATAAGAGTAGGATTGCTGCTGTTCAAAATGTGAAACCGGCGGGTCCGGCGTTTGGGCCGGGGCCGCAAATTCGGCTGTAAGCCCGGATTTGGAGGTGATTCTATGAATTTCAACTTCGTGCCTTTGTTTGTGGTTTGGGGAATGCTCGCGCTGGTTGTGTTGGGACTCTTCATCTGGCGCAAGAATGTCGCCAGCAATGAAGACGACACCCTGCACGTGATGCACGGCGCCTTGGCGCAGCAGACGGTGCTCGCCCAGAAGCTGGACATGATCGACAAGTGGGGCAAGATTCTGACCGTGATTACTTTCGTGCTGGGCCTGGCAATTGCCGCCGCATACGTGTATGGGCAGTTTGTCGGCCGGGCGTCCATAGGAGCCTGATCGTGATGAACCGGGCATTATTCTCCTTGGGTCTGAGGCTCGGTTCCGTTCTCTTAGGCCTTTTTGCGGGCGCTGCCGGCACGCATCTTTATGCGGCCGATGCGGCAGCGCCGGACTGCACCTCGTGCCACGAGCAGGGTGCGAAGCTGGCCAAGAGCGCGCACGGCGCGCTCACCTGCGACACCTGCCACGAATCGCACGACAAGGTGCCTCACCCCGCCAACATTCCCAAACCTGCGTGCATCACCTGCCATGCCGACCAGGCGGGCGATTACGATAAGGGCGTCCATGGGCAGGCGCGCAAGGGCGGCAACGACGGCGCGCCGGATTGTTCGCTCTGCCATGGCGGGGCGCACGAACTGCTGGCGCCGAAATCGCAGGCCTTCCGTACCGCCGTGCCGGACACCTGCGGCATGTGCCACAGCGAGGTGGTGGACCAGTTCCGCACCAGCGTGCACGGACTAGCGCTGGCGCGCGGCGTCACGCAGGCGCCGTTGTGCACGGATTGCCACGGCGAGCACAAGATCCTGAAGCACACCAACGCTGCCAGCCCGGTGAATGGCAGTCACATCCGCGACACTTGCGGAAGCTGCCATGGCGACGTGCGGCTGACGCGGAAGTTCGGCATGCCCACCGACCGGTTGGTGAGCTTCGATTCCTCCTTCCACGGTCTCGCCGCCAAGAGCGGTTCCCAGACCGTGGCCAACTGCGCCAGCTGCCACGGAGTACACAATATCCTGCCCTCGAGCGACGTCAAGAGCATGGTGAACGCGAAGAACCTGCCCAAGACGTGCGGCAAGTGTCACGAAGGCGCGGGCACGCGCTTCGCCATCAGCCAGGTCCACGTGGCGGAAGGAGCCACGGAGCCCGACGCGCTCAAGTGGGTGCGGCAGTTTTATCTTTTGATTATCCCGGTGACCATTGGCCTGATGATGCTGCACCAGGGAGGCGACTGGGTACGCAAGCTGATCCGCCTGCGCTTCCAACGGTCGCGCGGCGCGTATGTACCGCCGGTCGCGGGGCACGGCGATCACGATATCCGCATGCTGCCCTTCGAGCGGATCCAGCACGCGGTGCTGGCGATCTCATTCATGACGCTGGTATGGACGGGCTTCGCGTTGAAGTATCCAGATCAGTGGTGGGCGCGTCCGCTGTTGCTGCTGGAAGGTGCGCACTCCATGCGCAGCCTGATCCATCGCGTGGCCGCGGCGGTGTTCATCGGGATCTCGGTGACGCATTTCATTTCGCTGATCGTCAGCCGGAAACTCCGCGAGCACTGGATGGAAATGCTTCCCAACCGGAACGATCCGCGCGAGGCTCTCTCTAACTTCGCGTATAATCTCGGATTAGGAAACCGTCCGCCAGGACGTTCGCCTCACAGCTACATCGAAAAGGCGGAATACTGGGCGGTGGTTTGGGGTGCAATCGTGATGATCGCCAGCGGCACGCTGCTGTGGGCTAACAACCTGGCGATGAAGCTGTTGCCCAAGCTGTGGCTGGACATCTCCACCTCGGTCCACTTCTACGAGGCTCTGCTGGCGACGCTGGCAATCGTGGTGTGGCACTTCTATTCGATCATTTTCGACCCGGATGTGTATCCGCTGAATACGGCGTTCCTCACCGGCAAAAAGCCCAAGACTCCTACATCCGCAAGCGAGCATCAGAAACCGACGGCGAAGGCCGCGGGAGACTAACAAATACGCATGACGCCTAGAAATCTCTCCAAGGGGGGCGGAGGATGGTTGTCGCCCCTGATTCACCTCTCGAATAACTGGATCAGCCTCCTGGGAGTGGTGATGGTCACGACCACCACCATCCTCTGGTTGTTTCTGCTACCCGTCACGATGAAAGGAGAGACCGAGAATCCTTACCTGGGAATGCTCGCGTTTCTTACCATTCCGGGACCCTTTTTCGGCGGCCTGATTCTGGTGCCGCTGGGCATGTGGCTGAAGCGCAAGCGCGAGGGGCATAGCGGCGTTTACCCGCCGGAGTTCCCGACGCCCTCGTGGAGCAATCCCGAACTGCGCAAGTTGGTGTACTTCATCGGCGTGACCACGGTAGCCAATGTGGTAATCGGCAGTCAGGTGGCGTACAGCGCGGTCAATTATATGGACTCGGTGAGTTTCTGCGGCAAGACCTGCCACACCGTGATGGAGCCGGAATATACGGCGTACCAGCAATCGCCGCACTCGCGGGTGGAGTGCGTGAAGTGCCACATCGGTCCCGGCGCCGGCTGGTTTGTGAAGAGCAAGATCTCGGGAGCGCGGCAGTTGCTGGCCGTGGCCTTCAAAACGTATCCGAAGCCGATTCCTACGCCCGTCCACAATCTGCGACCGGCGCGCGACACCTGCGAGAGCTGCCACTGGCCGCAGAAGTATGGTGAGGACCGTGTGCGCGTGATTACTAAGTTTGCCGACGACGAAACCAATACGCGGACCAAGACGGTCCTGCTGATGAAAATCGGCGGCGGCAATCACGGAATTGGAATCCACGGCACGCATCTGGGGCCGGGAGTCCGCATCAATTACGTGGCCACCGATGAGCAGCGGCAGAATATCCCGTGGGTGGAGTACAACGGCCCCGGACGCAAGACGCTGTACGTTACCGCGGAAAACAAGAGCAAGGGCGAAGGTTCCCGCGAGATGGACTGCATGGACTGCCACAATCGTCCGGCGCACAGCTACGATCTGCCGGAGCGCGGGATGGACAAGGTCATGACCAACGGACTGGTGTCGAACGCGCTGCCTTTCGCTAAGAAGAAGGCGGTGGAAATCCTAAAGCTCAACTACATGACCCGCGATGAGGCGGCGCAGAAGATTCCGGCGGCTTTCATCAAGTATTACCAGGAGACTTACCCGGCGATTTACGCCTCGCGGCAGGCTGAAGTTACAGAGGCCGCCAAACAGGTGCTGGGCGTGTGGAATAAGAGCATCTTCCCGGAGATGAAGGTCACCTGGGGCGCGTATCCGATGAATATCGGGCACACCGATTTCCCCGGCTGCTTCCGCTGCCACGACGGTGGGCACAACGCCACCGACGGCAAGAGCATCACGCAGGACTGCAATGCGTGCCACAATCTGCTGGCCATGGACGAAGCGGAGCCTAAGATTCTTACGGACCTGGGCCTGGTCGAGAGCAAGGCGAAGTAAAGTAAGAGAGACAGGCCTTATACCCTAGGGACAGGCTGGGAAGCCTGTCCTACTCTATGCTAAGGACTCTCTTTGCGGTTGCCCTGCTGGCGCTGGCGTGCCTTCTGGTTCGCGCCGCGCGTGTCGGCCTGGCGGGCGACTACGTTGACCCCATCAGTAAGATCACGGCGCAGGACGAGGCTCTCTACGGGCACTCCGCCATCGCCATGGCGCGCGATGGCGATTGGCTGACGCCCCGCTTCATGGGACGTTTCGCGCTCTACAAACCTCCTCTATTAGTGTGGGCTGCGGCGGCATCCAGCAAGGTGTTGGGAGTCTCGCGCATTTCTCTGCGGCTGCCGGTCGCCATCTTTTCCTCCCTGGCTCTCGGGCTGATTTTCCTCTGGGGCGCGGAACTCGCGGGCTGGCAGGCGGGGGCCGTGGCCATCGCTCTGATACTCTCCAATCACCTGTGGAATACGCTGGCAGCGCTGTGCATGACCGATGGCCTGTTGTTGGCGTGCTATTTGGCTTCGTTTTACGCGCTGTTCTGCGACCCCTGGCTGGAACGCCGCGGGCCCTTGTGGGGCTTTGCGGCGGCCGTCGCGGGCGCGATTCTGACCAAGGGAATCGCTGGGATCCTGCCGTTGGGAGTACTCGGGATGTACTGGGTGTCGGTGCGCCGGCAGGAGCGCCCTACGTTCTGGCGCGTGTGTCTGGCCGGCGCGCTGGCGGTGGCGATGACCGCGCCCTGGTTCGTCTACCAGTTCTCGGTACACCCGCGATGGTTCTGGACGGAGCACATCGCGGTGGAGATCCTGGGCTTCGGCG
>JBDTPR010000415.1:0-6160 GCA_039932635.1 Candidatus Solibacter sp. | reverse complement strand
TTCGATAGCATCCCACGGGCAGCCATCCAGGAAAGCCCCGTCCGGTCCTTTGCTGACGCACTTCTTGCAGCCGATGCAAAGTTGGGGGTCGACCTCGATGCGGCCGAAGGGTCGATGGTCTTCGTCCGGCACCCAGTACATGCAGTCCGCCACGGGACAATAGGGGACGCAGGCGGGTGAGCCCGCACATCCCGTGCAGCATTCCGTAATGACAGCGAGTTCCTTGGGCCGTTTCTTACGGGGAGTGGCAATCCCCTCGGACTTCGGCTCCATCTTCAGGACGGCCGTAGACATGGCAAAGATTATGACACACTTCCCTGTGCCTGCAAGGGAATTCGGGGCCGCCCAACGGAATCAGGCGGCCCCGCGGAGCTTAGTTCTCGAGCTTGTAGCTGAGCGTGATATTCGTCTTATACAGCTTCGACACCGGGCATCCCGATTTGGCGTTCTGTACGGCGGTCTCGAAGGCTTCCTCGCTGGCGCCGGGCACTTTGGCGGTCAGCTCCAGGTGGCTTTCGGTGATGGCCCAGCCGTCGGTCAGCTTCTCGAAGGAGATGGTGCAGACGGTGGCCAGGCTCTCGGCCGTCAGCCCCGCGGTCCCCAACTGCGCCGAAAGGGCCATGGTGAAGCATCCGGCGTGGGCCGCCGCGAGCAGTTCCTCGGGGTTGGTACCCTTTCCTTCTTCGAAACGCGTCCCGAAGGAGTAGGGGGTCTGGGTCAGCACTCCGCTGGCCGTCGAGATGTTACCCTTACCGCTTTTCAGGTCACCGTTCCACTGTGCGTTCGCTGTACGTTTCATGACTTCCGCCTGTCTAAATGGATTTTCGGGGCCGGTGGCCGGCCCGGCACTCTTTCTAGGATGCAGCACGGGTATCCTGGGAAACAAGAGAATTTCAACTGTGGCCAATCGCCGAATCGAAGACCAACTCGACGCCCTCAGCGGCCTGCGCGGAAGTTCGCCAGCGGCGGCCGTTCCCGCTTTGCGTAAGGCGCTCAACGATCGCGCCAACCTGATCGCCGCCAAGGCAGCCAACGTCGCGGCGGCGCTGCCCGCCCCCGAACTCCTGCCGGATTTGTTGCGCGCCTTTGAGCGCCTGTTCAACGATCCCGTGAAAAGCGATCCGCAATGCTGGGGTAAGAACGCGATCGCGCTGGCCCTGCGCGAACTCGGCCACCGCGATTCCGCCGCCTTTCTGCGCGGCGCCGTACATATCCAACTCGAGCCCATCTGGGGGCGTAGCGAGGATACTGCGGGGCCGTTGCGTGGTCACTGCCTGCTCGCGTTGCCGTCGTGTCCCGACCTGCGGCGGGAAGAGGTCTTGCGGCATATGGTGAACGCGCTCACCGAGACTTCTCCCACTGTGCGGTCGGACGCTGCTCGCGCGCTCGCCGAGATGCAGGGCGACGATTGCGCGCTTTTGCTGCGTCTCAAGGCGCGCGCGGGAGATACGGAGGCAGAAGTTAGCGGACAGGTATTCGAATCGCTGCTCGCGATCGAGCGGCGGAATGCCGTGGCGTTCGTTGCGCAGTTCCTGGGCGCGGGCGATCAGGCGTCCGAGGAGGCTGCGCTGGCGCTCGGTAATTCGCGTTTGACGGAAGGCGTCGAAGTGCTATTGAAGGCATGGCCCGCAGCTCGCGGAGCCGAGTACCGCCAGGCACTATTGCGGGCGCTGAGTATTTCACGGCAGGACGAGGCGGTGGCGTTTTTGAAGGCGATGGTGGCAGATGGGCGCCCGCAGGACGTGGCCGACGCGAAGGGCGCACTGGCGTTGTTCCCGGAGAACTCTCATGAGCGAGCTTGAATTCATGTCCACGCATGTCCCTGAAGCCACCCATGCCTCTTGATCTTTTCCACTCCCCCGTGCGCGCGTGGTTCGATGCCGTCTTCCCCGGTCCCACGCGTCCGCAGACTCTCGGCTGGCCGGCCATCGCGCGCGGGGAGTCCACGCTGATCCTCGCGCCTACCGGTACCGGGAAGACGCTCGCCGCCTTCCTGTGGTGCATCGACCGCCTGATGTTCGCCCCCGTCCCCGAGCGCCGCGAGCGCTGCCGCGTCCTCTATATTTCACCCATCAAAGCCCTCGCCGTCGATGTGGAGCGCAACCTGCAATCGCCTCTCGTCGGCATCGCTCAGGCCGCGCATGCTTTGAACATCCCGTTCCACGAGCCCACCATTGCCATACGCACCGGCGACACTACGGCAGCGGAGCGCGCCCGCTTCGTCCGCCGCCCTACCGACATCCTGATCACCACGCCGGAGTCCATCTACCTCCTACTGACCTCAAACGCCCGCGAAGTGCTGCGCTCCGTCGAGACCGTGGTCATCGACGAGATCCACGCCCTGGTGCCGACCAAGCGCGGCAGCCACCTTGCGCTGTCGCTCGAGCGGCTAGAAGCACTCACCGGGCGTACGCTCCAGCGCATCGGACTCTCCGCCACCCAGCGCCCGCTCGACGAAGTGGCGCGCTTCCTCGGCGGCGCAGAGGCTTCCAAGGGCTCGCGAAGGAAGGCCGTGGCCGCCGAACCTGCCGACGCGATCCTCGCCGAGTTCGAATCCGCCGCCGCGGCGCCGGCCTACCGCCCTGTCACCATCGTCGATGCTTCCGAGGCCAAGCGCATCGACCTGCGCATCGAAGTTCCGCTCGACGATATGTCGCGCCTGGACGACCCGATCCCGCTGCCCAGCGGCCCCGCTTCGCAGGCCCCCGCGCGTCCATCCATCTGGAGCGCCATCCATCCCAAGCTGCTCGAACTGGTGCGCTCCCACACCTCCACGCTGATCTTCGTCAATAGCCGGCGGCTGGCGGAGCGCATCTCCGGCGCCGTGAACGAACTCGCGGGCGAAGTACTGGTGCGCGCCCACCACGGCAGCGTCGCCGCCGACCAGCGCAAGGATATCGAAGACCGCCTCAAGATGGGCACGCTGCGGGGGCTGGTCGCTACGTCGTCGCTCGAACTCGGCATCGACATGGGCGCCATCGATCTGGTGATCCTGATTGAAGCGCCGCCTTCGGTGGCGAGCGGGATGCAGCGCGTGGGCCGCGCCAATCATCACGTGGGCGGCACCAGTGCGGCCGTGATGTTCCCCAAGTATCGCGGCGATCTGGTGGCATGCGCGGCGATCACGCATGCCATGCACGGCGGCAGGGTGGAAGCTGTCCACTACCCGCGCAATCCGCTGGACGTGCTGGCGCAGCAGATCGTCGCTATGGTGGGCACCGACCCTTGGGATGCCAACGAGCTTTACGCCCTGGTGCGCCAGGCCGCGCCTTACGCCGCACTCACTCGCGGGGCCTTCGATTCGGTGCTCGACATGCTCTCCGGCCGCTACCCCTCCGACGAGTTCGCCGAGCTGCGCCCGCGCCTCACCTGGGATCGCGTGAGTCACCAACTCACCGGCCGCCAGGGTGCCAAGAGCGTGGCCATCGTCAACGGCGGCACGATCCCGGATCGCGGCCTCTTTCCCGTCTTCCTGGCAGGAGCCGCGCGCGGCGCACGCGTCGGCGAACTGGATGAGGAGATGGTCTTCGAAAGCCGTCCGGGCGACACCATCATCCTCGGGGCTACCACCTGGCGGATCGACCAGATCACGCATGACCGCGTCAGTGTCACGCCCGCGCCGGGCGAGCCCGGCAAGATGCCATTCTGGCACGGGGACAGCGCCGGGCGGCCAGCCGAGTTCGGCCGTGAGATCGGCCGCATGACGCGCGAACTTCTCGCCATGCCGCGTGCCGCCGCCTTCGCGCGCCTCACGGACGAGCACAGCCTGGATGGCAACGCCGCTGAGAATCTGCTGCGCTATCTGGACGACCAGGCTGCCGCCACGGGCCGCGTGCCGAGCGACCGCGATATCGTCATCGAACGCTGCCGCGACGAGCTTGGCGATTTCCGCGTCTGCGTACTCACGCCCTTCGGCAGTCGCGTGCATGCGCCATGGTGCATGGCGGTGACGTCGCGACTGCGCGCCGAGCACGGCGTCGAAGTGGAGACGATGTGGAGCGACGACGGCTTCGTGATACGGCTGCCGGAGAGCGAGCAGCCGCTGGAAACCGAATGGCTGCTGCCCTCGCCCGCCGAGTTGAAGGAACTGGTGCTGCGCGAGTTGGGCGGCACCGCACTGTTCGCTTCCAAATTCCGAGAAGCTTCGGCGCGCGCCCTGCTGCTGCCGCGGCGCCGTCCCGGCATGCGCACCGCCCTTTGGCAGCAGCGTAAGCGCGCCGCCGACCTGCTCGCCGTGGCCGCACGCTTCGCCAGCTTCCCCATGCTGCTGGAGACGTACCGCGAGTGCGTTCGCGAAGTCTTCGATCTGGAGGCCGCCACGGCCATCTTGCAGGAGGTGCAGCGCGGCGCCATCCGCGTCACCGCCATCGAGTCGCAGAAGCCCTCGCCCTTCGCAGGAGCGCTGCTTTTCTCGTACATCGCCAACTACATCTACGATGGCGATGCGCCGCTGGCCGAACGCCGCGCGCAGGCACTCTCGATCGACCAATCGCAGCTGGAGGAAATTCTCGGGAGCACCGATTTTCGCGAGTTGCTGGACAAGCACGCGCTCGCCGAAGTGGAGCAGCAACTGCAAGCGCTCGACCCCGATTATCAGGCGCGCCACACTGACGCGATCCACGATCTGCTGCTGCGGCTGGGTGATATGTCGCTGGCCGAAATTCAGGCGCGCTCCACCGGCGGCAATGTCGAGCAGCTCACCAACGCGCGGCGCGCCCTGCGCGTACGCATCGCGGGCGAGGCCCGTTTCATCGCGGTGGAATACGCGGCGCGCTATCGCGATGCGGTCGGCGTGCCGCTGCCTCCCGGCATCGCCGGCGTGTTTCTGGAGCCCGTGGACCGGCCGCTCTTCGAACTGCTGCGCCGCTACGCGCGCACCCACGGACCCTTCACCACGGCCGACGCCGCGGCGCGCTTCGGTGTCGCGCCCGCCCACGTGGACGCCGCCCTGCGCCGTATACATGCCGACGGCAAGATCCTCGAAGGCGAGTTCCGCCCCGAAGGCACGCACCGCGAGTGGTGCGACCCAGACGTGCTGCAACAGGTGCGCCGCAAAACCCTGGCCCGCCTGCGTCGCGAAGTCGTCCCGGCCGCGCAACACACCTTCGCGCGCTTGCTCACGCGCTGGCACGGCGTCGTGGTGCCGCGCCGCGGACTCGACGCGCTGCTGGACACCATCGACCTTTTGCAAGGCGCAGCGCTCACAGCTTCTGAGCTGGAGCGCGAGATTCTCCCGGCGCGTGTGCAGGACTATCGCCCGGAAGATCTCGACGCACTGATGGCTTCGGGCAACGTGGTGTGGACCGGACGCGAACCGTTGGGCGACCGCGACGGCCGAATCTCCGTATACCTCGCCGATGGTTTGCCGCGCTTGCTCGCGCCGCCGGCGGTGCCCGAGCTTTCGGACCACGCGCAGCGTATCGCGGCAGCGCTGCGCATGATGGGCGCGTCGTTCTTCGCGCCGCTGCACCAGGCGACGGGTGGAGGCTTTCCGGGCGATACGCAGGCGGCCTTGTGGGAACTGGTGTGGGCGGGCGTGGTCACCAACGACACGCTGCATCCGCTGCGTAATCTGCTCTATGCGAAGGACGCGGAGCGCAATCGCCGCGAACTGCGCGATGGGCCTCCTGGCTCGCCCGAATTCCTGCGCCGCTTCCGCGCCCGTGCCGGCGGGAGCCATGCCGCGGAAGGACGCTGGTCGCTGGTGGAGCAGCGGATTGGCGCTCCTGTTACCGCCACGGAATGGAGCGCAAATACTGCGCAACAACTGCTGGCTCGCAACGGAATCGTGATGCGCGAGACCGCGCTCGCCGAGAACATTCAGGGCGGCTACCCCGTGCTCTATCCCGCGCTAAAGACCATGGAAGAGAACGGCTGGATCCGCCGCGGGATGTTTGTCGCGGGGCTGGGCGCCGCGCAGTTCGCGCAGACCGCCGCGATCGACATGCTGCGCAGCTTGCGCACGGAACCCGATCGTCCCGAAGCGCTGCACCTGGCGGCGTCCGACCCCGCTAATCCTTACGGCAATCTGCTGGCGTGGCCGGGGGAGAATCACGGCATGTCACGCGCGGCCGGGGCGAGCGTCGTGCTGATCAACGGGCAACTGAGCGCGTTCCTGCGCCGTCGCAATCCTTCCATCCGCGTGATTCTCCCCGAGGAC
>JBDTPR010000414.1:0-6161 GCA_039932635.1 Candidatus Solibacter sp. | reverse complement strand
GAAGAAGGAACCGGAACGCCGGCTGCATCTTCTGCGCATCGCGCAGATGCTGCGGGACGAATTGCGCTCGCGCGGCTTCAACGTGCTGCCCGGCGAGACGGCGATTGTTCCGGTGGTGGTACAGCAGGAACTGGATCTGTGCCGCCTCTGCAAGCGCCTGCTCGAGGAAGGCATCTATATCAACCCGGTGCTCCGTCCCGCGGCCGCGCAGAATCTGCTGCGCATTTCCTGCACCGCGGCGCACACCGAGAAGCACGTCGATCGCCTGGTCCACACGCTGGTCAAAGTGGCCGCCGAACTCGGCATCGAACGGTAAAGCCGGCAGGGTTTCTCCGGTGTCCAGAAAACCAAATTAAGCAGCCGAGCCCAAGGGTCCGGCATTTGGGAAAGCCATGTCCTCCCGACCGCGGAAATCTGCGACGCCGAGTACAACACCTCATCCCTTTCTGCCGCAAGCCGGCCAACGCGATAGCTTGCGCAGGCTCGGAGATTCGCGGTGCGGAGACGCTACCGGGTGGACAGGCCGGAAGGCCTGTCCTACACTAGCCTCATGACTCGTCTACTCGGACTGATGGTCCTGTTGGCCGGTTTTGCCATGGCGCAAGACCGCGTTTATGAACTGCGCACGTATACGTGCAATGAAGGCAAGCTGGAGAATTTGAAGACGCGCTTCCGCGATCACACGATCGAGATCTTCAAGCGCCATGGCATGGAGAGCATCGGCTACTGGGTGCCGGTTGACGCGGAAAAATCCAAGACCACACTGGTCTACGTCATCTCGCACGCCAGCATGGAACAGGCCAAGAAGAACTGGGACGATTTCCGTAACGACCCCGAGTGGAAAAAGGTGGCCGCCGACTCCGAGAAAGACGGCAAGATTCTGGCAAAGGCGCCGGAGTCCATGTACATGACACCCACTGACTTTTCGAAGTTGAAATAACGTGGACGCCGCGCGCCAGGCGCACATGCGCCACCTGGTGGAACAGATTCGCACGCTCGAAGCGCGCCTCCGGGAAGGCGGCGGTAAGGCGCGCATCGACCGGCAGCACGGCGCCGGAAAAATGACGGCGCGCGAGCGCATCGCCGCGCTCACCGACGCCGGCTCGCGTTTCCTGGAGACCGGCCTGCTGATTGCGTACGACCGCTACGAGGGCCAAGCGCCCGCCGCGGGCGTGGTTACGGGCGTCGGCCGCATCGAAGGCCGCCCCGCCGTCGTGGTGGCCAACGACGCGACGGTGAAGGCGGGCGCGTGGTGGCCAGAGACCATCACCAAGATTCTGCGCGCGCAGGAAATCGCGATGCGCAATCGCCTGCCGATCGTCTACCTGGTGGATTCGGCCGGCGTGAATCTGCCGTATCAGGACGGCATCTTCCCGGGGCAATACGGCGCCGGTCGAATCTTCCTCTACAATTCGCTGATGCGGCGCAAGCTGCGCATTCCACAGATCGCCGCCGTGATGGGTCCATGCATTGCGGGCGGCGCGTACCTGCCGGCGCTGAGCGATTGCATCATCATGGTGGAAGGCACCAGCTTCATGGGACTCGGCGGACCCAATCTGGTGAAGGGCGCGACCGGGCAGGTGATCGATTCGGAACCGCTCGGCGGCGCCCGTCTGCATACCGCGACCAGCGGCGTGGCGCACTACATGGCGAAGGACGATGCGGCCTGCCTGGAGATGATCCGCCAACGCTTCCGGCAACTGCCGGCGCCCGCGCCGCCACCCTCGGGCGCTACGCCACCGGCCCGCGATGCGGCGGAGTTGTACGGCTCGCTGCCCGCCGATCATCGCCTGCCATACGAAATCGAAGACGTGATGCTGCGCGTTCTGGATGCCGCCGATTACGTCGAGTTCCAACCCGAGTACGCGCCCGAGATGGTCTGTGCGAATGCGCGTGTCGAAGGTCGGCCGGTGGCGGTGATTGCGAATCGTCGCGGCTTCCTAAAGGCGCAGGGAAAGCCGCGCATCGGCGGCATCATCTACGCGGAGTCGGCGCGCAAGGTGGCGTTCTTCGTGGAGGCGGCGGAGCGCGCGGGCACGCCCCTGGTGTACTTCCAGGACGTGTCGGGCTTCATGGTGGGTCCGGATGCGGAGCGCGAAGGCATCATCCGCGCCGGCGCGGAAATGGTGGAGACGATGAGCTGCGCGACCGTGCCGAAGATCGTAGTGACGTTGAATCATGCCAGCGGAGCGGGCTATTACGCGATGGCGGGGCAGGGTTTCGACCCGCACTTCACGTTCAGCTGGCCCACCGCGCGCATCGGCGTGATGGAAGGCGATTCGGCCGTGGTGGCGCTCTACGCGGCGGAGTTGGAAAAGCATAAGGGCGGTCCGCTGCCCGAAGAATTGCGCGACCAGGTTGCGCGTACGCGTGCCGACTATGAGCGCTGGCTGGATGCGCGTTACGCGGCGGCGCGCGGGCATTGCGACGCGATCATCGATCCGGCGGAGACGCGCGCGATTCTGAGTTTCGCGCTGGAGGCGTGCCTGCAACATCAAACCGCGCCGCCGGCCTGGGAGCGAACATGATCCGCATTGCCAACGGTCAGGGATTCTGGGGCGACTGGCTGGAAGCGCCGGTCCGCCTGGTGGAAGAAGGTCCGATCGATTACCTCGCGCTGGATTACCTGGCCGAGGTGACGATGTCGATTCTGCAGAAGCAGAAGCAGGCCGATTCGCGGCTTGGGTACGCGCGCGATTTTCCTCCGCTGGTGGCGCGGATTGCGCCGCATTTGCGTGAGCGCGGTGTGCGTGTGATTGCGAATGCGGGCGGCGTGAATCCGCTGGCCTGCGCGCAGGAAGTGGTGAGGCTGGCTCCGGGGCTGAAGGTCGCGGTGGTGCTGGGCGACGACGTTTTCGCGCGGCTGGATGAATTTTTGGCGAAGGGCTACGAGCTTCGCGATATGGATACAGGGGCACCGCTGACCAGTGTGCGCGACCGCATCATGAGCGCCAACGCATATATCGGAGCGTTCCCGATGGCAGAGGCGTTGGCGACCGGCGCGCACGTGGTGATCGCGGGGCGGTCCACGGATACCGCGCTGGCACTGGCTCCGATGGTGCATCGCTTCGGCTGGCGAGAGGACGAATACGACAAGCTCGCCGCGGGCACGATCGCCGGGCACATCATCGAATGCGGCGCGCAGTGCACCGGCGGCAATTGTCAGGTGGACTGGCAGAATATTCCGGACATGGCGAACGTGGGGTATCCGATTGTCGAGGCCGAGCCCGACGGCACGTTCGTGGTGACGAAGCACGCGTCGGCGGGCGGCCAGGTGAGCGTGGATTCGGTGAAGGAGCAGTTGCTGTACGAACTCGGCGATCCGCGGCATTACATCACACCGGACTGCGTGGCCGATTTCACCAGCGTGCGGCTGGCGGCCGATGGCGACAATCGCGTGCGGGTGAGCGGGATTCGCGGCGGTCCGCGGCCGCCCTCGTTGAAACTCTCGATGAGTTACGCGAATGGGTGGAAGGCGATCGGCACGCTGGTGTACTCATGGCCGCAGGCGTTGGAGAAGGCGCGCGCGGCGGACGCGATTGTGCGGCAGCGCCTGGAAAAGTTGGGGCTGCGCTACGAGGAGATTTGCACGGAATATTTTGGAGTGAACGCCTGTCACGGCGCGGTGGCGCCGCCCAACGCCGACCCGCCCGAGGTGCAGTTGCGCATCGGCGTGCGCGGCGCCGATAAGAAGGCCGTGGACCGTTTCACGCGCGAACTGATTCCGCTGGTATTGAACGGGCCTCCCGGCGCCACCGGGTTCGGCGAGGGACGGCCGCCGGTGCGAGAGATCGTAGCCTATTGGCCCGCGCTGTTGCCGCGCGAGGAAATCGTGACTCGCGTGGAAGTTGTGGAATAGGTCCCCATTGACAGAGACGATAAGAGCGCCGCGCGCGGCATGGGCGCAGTGGATCGGTCCGGAAACACTGATGGAGCAGGTGCGCAACACGGCGCCGTTCCTGCGCTTGCCCGCGCCGGAAGCTGGGCGGCTGATCGACCTGGGGCTCGCACCCGATGGCTTCCTGCGCATCCTCGCGAACTGGGAGAACATGCTGCGCCCGGAACTCGCGTACGGCGAGCAATTGCAGGATTACTTCGCGCTGTGCCTGGCGTGTCACCACGCGACGGTCGCGACCTTTGTGCCCACCGATGTAGACACCAAGATCCGCGGCATCGTGTGGCGCGAGACGAAAGATGTCGATGTGCTGCGCCCGATGTTGCGGCTGGCGTTGGCGTCGCGCACCTGGACGGAGGACGGCATTTCGATTCGCTCGGTGCGCGGCGTCAGCGGGCATAACGGCGAGCAGTGGAGCGCAATCGCGGGCGGACTCGGACGGCTGCTGGAACTCGGCGATACCGAATCGGCGGAGGTGGCGCAGGCGGCGATCGAAGCGGAGATCGATCGCGAGCAGGCAGTCTTCGAAGCAGTGTGCTCGGAGAAGGACGCGGA
The DNA here is from genome assembly GCA_039932635.1 of Candidatus Solibacter sp. Lineage (GTDB taxonomy): Bacteria > Acidobacteriota > Terriglobia > Bryobacterales > Bryobacteraceae > Solibacter. The sequence continues at coordinate 1,711 of JBDTPR010000414.1, read as the reverse complement.
GCTCGATGTGCTGCGGCTCTCCATGACGCTCTCGCACAATCGCGGCGATCTGTCGCAGGGCATGGGCTTCTGGAAGCGCACGCCGGTGATCGGGCCGCTGATGGATCACCTCTCGGAGCGCGGGCGTTTTGCGCTGGCGGTGAAGGTGTACCAGCACACCGGACTCTCGGCGGAGGGGCATCGCCACTATCCCCTGCGCGCGGTGAAATCGCTGCGCCGCAGTGAGGCGACGCTGCTGCCGCTGTGTCCGTTCCTGGATGAATGGGGCGGCGTGGTGGTGAAACTCGAGGAGAGCCATGAGGTGCTGGCGGCGTTGGTGACAGGGTCGCAGAAGGTCGAAGGGCAGCAGGGCTATTACCGCGCGATGGCGGGCATGCGGGCGGCCTCGCAATCGGGCTTCGACCGCGCGGCGGCTCACATGCCGAACGCGGTGCAGCGCGGGCTGAAGGATGCGGCGCTACGCAAACTGATGGATGTGCCGCGCGGGTCGTTTGAAGCCATGATGCGCAAGCGCGCCCGTACGGCGGTGGCTCTGTTCCGGGGGAAGGTGTGACGCTGTTGTGCCCGGTGCGCAATTGCCACCTGGCGCTGACGCGTGAGGGCCGCCGTCTGGTGTGCGCGGGCGGGCACAGCTTCGACGTGGCGCGCAGCGGGTACATCAATTTGCTGCAGCCCCAGGATAAGCGCAGCAAACAGCCTGGCGATACCGCGGCGGCGGTGGCCGGACGGCGTCGCCTGCACGCTAGCGGTGCGACAGCGCCGCTGCTCGATGCGATCGCAGCGCTGCTGAATTTGTCGGCCGGCGATATGCTGCTCGATGCCGGCTGCGGGGAAGGCTTCTATCCTGGCGCTTTGGCGGAGCGTAGCGGGTGTACGGCGTGCGGGGTCGATATTTCGGTGGCGGCAATCGAGGCGGCGGCGCGGCGCTATCCCGCGTGCGAGTGGATTGTGGCCAATGCCGATCGCTTTGTGCCGTACGCCGAGGCTTCGTTCACCGCGGTGCAATCGATTACGGCGCGGATGAATGCGGTGGAGTTCCGGCGCGTGCTGCGGGAGGATGGACGCCTGCTGGTGGCGCTGCCCGGTCCCGAGGATTTGATTGAGCTGCGCGGCGAAGGCCGCGATGACCGCGTGGCGAGAACGGTGGAAAGTTTCGCGGCGGATTTCGGTCTGGTGGAGCAGCGACGCGTGACTACGGCCGTGGAGTTGAGTGCGCCGATGGTGCAGGACGTGCTGCATTCGATCTATCGCCCGGGGGGCTCGCATAAGGCGGAAGCCAAGCGCGTGACGTTGAGCCTCGATCTGCTGCTGTTCCGTCCGCATGGGAGAATACGCATATGAAAGTGCCTCTGTCACGGATTGCGCATACACGGTCGGGCGATAAGGGTGATACGTGCAACGTCGGAGTGATCGCGCTGCGCGAGGAAGATTACGCGGTGCTGGCGCGCGAGGTCACGGCGGAGCGCGTGAAGCGGCATTTCGGTGCGATGGTGCAGGGCGAGGTGGAGCGCTTCGAACTGCCGAATCTGGGTGCGCTGAATTTTCTGTTGCACGGGGCGCTGGGCGGCGGCGGGACGGTGTCGTTGCGGACCGATGCGCAGGGGAAGACTTTTGGCGCCGCGCTGCTGGCGCTGGAAATCGAAATGGACTAGTGGGGCAGAATTCATTCTGCGTACCGACTTCAGTCGGTACCTGGAGTTTGGACATTTTT
>JBDTPR010000413.1:0-6173 GCA_039932635.1 Candidatus Solibacter sp. | reverse complement strand
GGGCAAACTGGTGCCCTACGGGCTCGCCGATCTCGGTTTCGGAAGCGGTAAGCCAGCCCCATGGCGCGCCGGCGCCAACGAGAATACGGTGTTCGCGGTCTCTAACAACGTCAACATCGAAGGCAAAGTCCTGCCCGCCGGACGGTATAGTCTCCACATGATCGCCGGGCCGGAGCAATGGACGCTGATCTTTAATAAGGATGCCAACGCCTGGGGCAGCTTTTATTACGAGGCCGCCAACGACCAAGTGCGCGTCACCGTCAAACCTCATAAGCACGAATACCGCGAGTACCTCACGTACGAGTTTCCCGTGCGCAAGCCCTCGGAAGCGGTGGGCGAACTGCAATGGGAAGAACTCGCGGTGCCGTTCACCATTAAAGTGGACGATATCAACTCCCTGTACATTTCCAAGATCAAGGAGAATTTGAGTAACGTGCAGGGCTTCGGGTGGCGTGGCTGGGTGGCCGCGTCGCAGTTCCTCACGCAGGAGAACACGCATCTCGACCTGGCGCTGGAATGGGCCGAGATCGCGGTCAGCAAGCAGTTCATTGGCGAGGTCAACTTCGCCACGCTGAGCAACAAGGCCGCGGTGCTCGCCAAGATGGGGCGCAAGGAAGATGCCGCCAAAGCGATGGACGTCGCGATACACCATCCGACCGCCGGTCCGCTCGACCTGCATCAGTACGGCCGCCGCTTGCTGGCTGAGAAGCAGCCCACGGAGGCCCTGGCGATATTCAAACTGAATGCCGAACGTAATGGCGATGCCTGGCCGATCCACGTCGGACTGGCGCGCGGCTATGCGGGAGTCGGCGACACGAAGCAGGCGCTGGAGCACGCCAAGAAGGCACTGAGTCAGGCGCCTGACGATCTCAATCGCAATAGCCTGAAGGCGATGGTCGAAACCCTGGAATCGGGCAAGAACATCGCGCAATAGGCAACCACCGGCTCCCTCACGGTCGCGGCTCTGCTTTGGGTCGCGGCCTGCCTACCGCTGGCCGGCGGCGGCCGGGATCATGTCGGGCTCGCGGGTGATGATTCCGTTCTTGGCCTCGCCGACGTCCACGTTCTGCACTTCGAGAGTCCGTCCGAGGACGTTATCGAGTGAGTTACGCGCTTTGATGTACTGGTTGCGGGCGTCCACCTCCGCGATTCCGCGGGTGGTGGTATCGCGCTGCACCACGACGACATTGATGAGGCTGGAGGTGCCGAGTTCGTATTTGCGGCGTTCGCCGGCCAGCACCTGCTCCTGCAGTTTGCGGGCCTGGACGGCGGTTTCATACACCGAACGAGCCTGCTTCACGGCAATCTGCGCGTTCAGGACGTTGAGCTTGATATTGTTCTGAAGCTGTTTGTCCTGGATCTGCTGGGTGCGGTAGTTGAGTTGGTCGGTGATCAAATCGGCTTGCGCCGCGCGGTTGCGCAGCGGGATATTGAGCTGGAAACCGGCGCTGTAGTTGGGGAAATTGCGGCGAAAAAGCTGGGAAAGGAATGTGCCGTAGCCACCCAGGAAGAAGCCATTGACATCGGCCTCGGTACGGTTACGATAGCCGATGGTGTTGCCCTGGACGCCGCCGACGGTGATCGGCACCGGCAGGCTGTTGACGCCTCCGGCCAGTCCGCTATTGGAGAGATTGGCAAACACGCTGAGCGACGGCAGCAGGTTATTCTTGGTGCCAAGCATATTGATTCGGGTGTCTTCGAGGCCAATCTGGTTCTGTTCGATTTCCGTTCGCTTCTGGAAAGCTTCGGCGATCATGTCCTGAACCGGGACGATGGCGTCTTGGGCCGGCACGTCGAAATGGTCGGTCGGTATGATCCGCGAAGAGGCGACAGCGGAGTTGGCAAAACCGGTCCGGGTGAGCACGCTCTTGAGAATCATCTCCTGCTGCAGGACCTGGGTTTCCGCGGTCAGCACATCCTGCTGGCTGCTCTTCATTTCGGCTTCCGCCTGGATGATGTCGATTTCGGCCAGTGCGCCGAGTTCGGCGCGACGCTTGTTGTCGTTGTATAGCTGGGTATTGAGAGCCAACGTCTGCTGCTTCACCTTCATGCTGTCGTTGAAGGCTACCAGGTCCCAGTAGAGACCGACGACGTTATTGACGGTGGCGATCACCTGTTGCTTGAAGGACAGGTCCGAGATGTGCAGCTGGTTTTTGGCGATCCGAATGGCCCGGTTGTTGATCTGCTTGCCGAAACCATTGAGCAGGTTCTGGGTAATAGAGAAGCTGAGGGAGCCCTGGTCCACCGGGTTGAAATCGCTGTTGGGTGAATTCTGTTTGTACCCCAGCGTGTTGCCCATGCCGAGGGAGACGCTGGTGCCGGTGAGAAAGCCCTGCTGAATACCGAAGTTGGCGTTCTTATAGGAGGTCACCAGAAAGTTCGTGCCGGTGGTGAAGGTACTGGTCAGCGGCGAGGTCTGGTGCTGGAACTGGGAATTGATGAAGAAGGTTGGGTCGAGGTTCGGGATGGCCGAACCGGCGAGCTGAACGTTCAAACCGCTGAGCACGCCGCCGGTGCTGGCCCCCGAACTGCCACCGGTGGAGCCCACGGCGTTGGCTCCGGCGAGCACACCGAGGGAAGCCGAGGACGGTCCGGTAGAAATGCTGTTGGAAACGTTACGCAGGAGCTGTCCGGCGCTGGCGCGCTGCAGGTTGGCCTGCTGGAGCTTCGGCGTAATACGGGCCGCTTCGACATCGAGGCTGTTTTCCAGAGCCAAGGCGATCGCATCGCGGAGGGAAAGGTAGAGCTGCCCGGCGCGAATCAGGCGGTCGACACGGGGAGAGTCCTCGAAGCTGATCTGTGCAGTGGTGCGAGGACGGTAATTGCGGGTGAGATTGGAGAAGAATCCCGTGTTGGAACTGCCGGTAATTTCCGGGGTCTGCTGGGCGAACGCCGGCAGGGCCATGGTGACGCAGAGCATCACGGAGAGTATCGATTTAAATCGCAACATAGGTTAATGATCAGGACCTCAAGGAACTATTATGGCCCTTCTGGAAGCGGTATACGAAAGAGATGACGCGCGAGTTCGCCATTTCTTAACAGTGCGTCTTAACAGGGCGAAACCGGAGCGGGGGTTGGAGTAGTCTAGAAGCATATGCTGAAGTACCTGCTGGCGCTGTTGGTTCTGGCCTGCGCGGCCTGGGCGGCAAACGTGAAGTTGTACATGAAGGATGGTAGCTATCACGTTGTCAGGGAATACCAGGTACAGCCCGACCGAGTGCACTTCTACAGCGTGGAACGGAGCGATTGGGAGGACATCCCGCTCGACCTGGTAGATCTAAAACGAACCCAATCCGAGGCCGGCGAGCGGCAGCAGAAACTGGACGCGGATGCGCGGTCGATGGCAGAGGAGGAGAAGGCGCTGCGCGAGTTGGAGGCGGAGAAGCGGCGGATTCCGCAAGACCCCGGGGTTTACTGGATGCTGGGGAAGGAAGTGCAGGTGATGAAGGTGGCGGAATCGTCGGTGAAGACCAACAAGGGGCGGGCGGTGTTGAAGAAGCTATCGCCGATTCCGATGATTTCAGGCAAAGCGACACTTGAGATTCAGGGGATGAACTCCTTGAATGTGTTCACCAACCAGGAGCAGGAATTCTATATCCAGCTCTCTGAGGCGGAGCGCTTTGGGATTGCCAAGCTGACACCGAAGGGCGGCGTACGCATCGTCGAGAACGTGACTACTTTGCCGGTGGTCAACGAAATAGTGGAAGAGCCGACGATGGTCGATATCCTTAAAAAGGAATTAGATGGAGGGCTTTACAAGATCTGGCCTAAAGAACCACTTGAGCCAGGGGAGTACGCTGTGGTGGAGTACACGGAGAGCAAGTTGAACATCCAGGTGTGGGATTTTGCGATCAAGGTAAAGAAATAGAGACACTGCGGGATTGAGATCGGAATTGGAAGCGTTGCGGCGGCCGGAGGCTTCCGGGAATGCCGGAGCTTGACCGGCCGCCAGTGATTTGGCCGCAATCGTGGGACTGTCAGCCTCTGTATCCCCGGGCTTAGACCCGGGTATGATCCGTTCGAACGGAAAGTCTTCCCAGCCCCGAAGGACCGGAAAGTCAGCACCACCGAACATGCAACGCTTGCTGGCCAGCAAGAAGCCTGTTGGGTTCCGCGAGTGGTAGCGCAGAACCTCTCTACATGCTGAAAGTATCACGCGGGTTTTTGGCGGCCGCGCAGTATTTTCTCCAAGTGCTTGACGGGATTGCGCAAACAAATAATTTGTCGGCGAACTGCCGCTTGGCGGGCCAACTGAAGGGTGGCGCTGGAACGCGCGCGGGAATACACTAAGCGGCACATGGAGGGCCCCTTCGGGATCCCTCGAAAGGAAGTGTATTCACCATGTCGATTGCAACCAGCTTGAGGCAGCGGCGGACGTTTCTGAAGTCCGCTGCGGGGGCCATGGGGTTAGGTTTCTGGGCGGACCAGACTTTGGAAGCGCTGCCGCAGAACACCAACACGAATTCGAAACCTTCAGACTTGAAGATTACGGATATGCGCGCGCTCACGGTTCGAGGCGCACCGATGACATGTCCGATCATCCGGATTGACACCAATCAGGGAATCTACGGCCTCGGCGAAGTTCGCGATGGCGCAAGCAAGACGTATGCGTTGTTTTTGAAGAGCCGTATTCTGGGCGAGAATCCCTGCAATGTCGATAGGATTTTCCGCAAGATCAAGCAATTCGGCGGACATGCGCGGCAGGGCGGCGGAGTATGCGGCATCGAGATGGCTTTGTGGGATTTGGCGGGTAAGGCGTACAACGTCCCGGTGCATCAGATGCTGGGCGGCAAGTTCCGCGACAAGATTCGGTGCTATGCGGACACCACGGAATCGCACGATCCGAAAGTCTACGGGCAGCGGTTGAAGCTGCGACGCGACGAAGGGTTTACCTGGTTGAAGATGGATCTGGGAGTGGATCTGGTGGCCGATGTGCCGGGCGCCCTGACCATGCCCGTGGGCAACCGGGTGAACTCCAATCCGAATGTGCAGCACATGTTCACGGGTATGGAGCTGACGGAAAAGGGCATCCAGTTGATGGCCGATTACGTGGGGCAGATCCGCGAGCAGGTGGGTATGGACATTCCGCTGTGCGCCGACCATTTCGGGCACATCGGTTTGAACAGTTGCATACGGCTGGGCAAGGCGCTGACGAAATACAACCTGGCGTGGCTGGAGGACATGATCCCCTGGCAGCGCAAAGAGCAACTGAAGCAGATCGCGGACGCGATCGACATTCCTTTGCTTACTGGTGAGGACATTTACCTCAAAGAAGACTTCATCGACCTTTGCCGGATGCACGCGGTGGATATCATTCATCCCGACCTGGCAACCAGCGGTGGGATTCTGGAGACCAAGAAGATCGGCGACGCGGCGGAAGAACTCGGAGTGCCGATGGCGATGCACTTCGCGGGGACGCCGGTATCGTGCATGGCGAACGTGCACTGCGCTGCGGCGACTTCCAATTTCCTGGTGATGGAGAACCACTCGGTGGACGTGCCGTGGTGGAACGACCTGGTGGACGGAATCGAGAAGCCGATTGTGAATAAGGGCTTCATTACAGTGCCGGATAAACCGGGACTCGGAGTAACGTTGAACGAGGCGGTGGTGAAACAGCATCTGCTGGAACCGGGCTACTTCGAACCGACGCCGGAATGGAATCGAGAGCGGTCGAATGACCGTTTGTGGAGTTGATCGGGGAGTCGGAAGATTGATTGGCCGCCCATGAACGCCGAGGAAGACAAGAGCGGGCTCGGCGTTCGGCGGCACTGACCAAATTAGAGAGGAGCGAGATGACCAGGACCATATTTTGCGGGTTGGCGGTAGTTTTGGGCGGCGCCCTGATGGCGCCTACGTTACGTGCGCAGCTGAATACGCTCACCAAAGAGCAGATGATCGAATACACCGCGCAGAACCCCTTCGAGCGGTTTGCGGACGGGCGGCCCAAAGTGCCGGACTCGATCATCGAGCGCGCCAAGGGTATCTCGATGGAAGAGGTCTTCGGCGTGCTGCCGGGGAAGGGGTTCCGCAATCAGTACGAGGACGGCTGGCAGGTGCTCCATCCGGGAACGAAGATGGTGGGGCGGGCGTTCACGGTGCAGTTCATGCCGGCGCGTCCTGATGTGGACACCGTGATGACGGCGAAGGCGAAGGAGAAGGGCGCGCGCGTGCTC
>JBDTPR010000412.1:0-6175 GCA_039932635.1 Candidatus Solibacter sp. | reverse complement strand
GTTGGCCGTGGCCCCGGCGGCCGCCGGCTTAAGGACAAATTTGTAGATGTTGTGTATCCCCGTCTGTCCGCGCACGCGGTCAAACTGATCGGTCAGGGTGGCGGGGAAGAGATCGCAGAGCCTCTTGCCCACGGCTTGTGCTCGCGAAATTCCGGTGAGCTGCTCGATCTGCGAATTCCAGCTCTCTACGCGATCTTCCAGGTCCGCCGCCAGGATCCCTACGTTGATCGATTCGACGATATTCTCGCTGAATTCCTTGAGGCGCTCGTATTCGTCAACCTTTAGTTGGAGCGAGCGGTAGAGCGTCGCGTTCTCGATGGCAATGGCGACGTAGCCGGCCAGGGTGAGCATCAACTCCACGTCGATGCTGGAGAGATACTCGCCATCGGCAGTGCGGCTCAGGCCGATGTAGGCGATCGTGCGGCCGCGGACCGTGCACGGCATGTAATAGGTGAGATCCAGATCGGCGATGGTCTTGCGCACCGAGGCGGGCCACGCGCGCGACACCGCGTCCAGTTGATGCCGGGTGCGTTCGAAGAAGAGGTACGGTTCCGGAAGCTTCCAGTGCAGGAAGCTGAGGTCCAGTTCGGCTTCGTCCGCCGCACTCATGCGAGGGTTTGGACCCATCGCCTTACGCAGTTGGAATTCGGTGCCGGTTTCCCCTCCCGCCGTGATGAAGAAGGCCAGGTGCTTTAGGCCCAGGGTCTGGATCAGGCGGTCGCCCATGATGGTCAACGTGGTATCCAGGTCGGTCTCGGAGCTCAATTTGTGAATGAACTCCACAAGGGAGTGGCGGTAATCGTAGCGATCGCGGTAGAAATGGCGGTCCAAGCGCTCCTGAATCCAGTTCCGAATCGGCTGAAAGAGGAAGGCTGTGGTCAGCATGACTGTCATCAGGCCGAAATTCCCCAGATCCGTAAAGAACTGTTTCACGATGCTGCCCAGAGAGAACACGATGGCGTAGAACGCCGCGAGCACGCAGAGGGTCGCCAGTGTGTAGGAATAACCCCGGCGGAAGATGATGTCCACGTCCATCAGGCGGTAGCGTACGATTGCGTACGCCAGGGTGAGCGGAATCAGCACCACGCTGAGTACGCTCATCTTCATGTAGGAGTTGGGAACCGCGCCCAGCACATAGGGCAATACATAAAAGGCGGCGAACGGCAGAATTCCGCAGAACGCCCCGTTACGCAGCCATTTCAACTGCTGCCGCACCACCATGTCCTCGGTGCGATTGTATTCGAGAGAGAGCACCACGGCGCCGATCAGGTACGGCAAAGTCCACGCCACCATCCAGGCGCGGTCGAGCAGCCAGCGCAAATCGAGCAGCGGGACCGAAATTTTCATGACTCCCGAACTGAAGGCTACGAAGGCCAGGAACATGAGCATCGCCGGCACGTAAAGCAGGATGGTGCGGCCCACGCCGCGGAACCACGGGCGGGGCTCCGGGAAGGTCAGGCAGAAATGCAGAAACAAGGTGGGCGCCAGCAGCCCGGCGATCAGGTTGCCGAAGTAGATCACCATGTCCAGGGTGCTCAACTGGCCGGTGTAGTGGAAGCTCAGGGAGACGAAGCTGGCCAGGCACAGAATGTAAAAGTGCCGCGCCTTTTGCGCGCTGCCCCGGCGGAAATAAACGAAGAGCCCGAGGATCAGATAAGCTGTGCCCACAGCGTACTGGGAAATTAGGGCGCGGTCCAAGGGCTGCTCGGCGACGAACACCTTCGCGGTGAGTTCCACACCCCGGGTCTGCAAGTGGTATTTGGCTTGACTCCAGGCGCCGATGTTGGCAAGCACCCGGGCGACATCGGTGGCGCGCTCCACCGCGACGCCGTTAATGTCGAGCAGCCGGTCGCCTTTATGGATGCCGGCGTTCAGGCCCGCTCCCGCAGGTTTGATATAGAGGGCTTCGACCGCGCCTTGGCGGTCTACCCAGATGACGCCGTCTTCGGCCAGCCGGAACTTGTTTTGCTGCTCGAAATTGATAAACGCAGCTACGCCCGCCGCAAGCGTGAGGATCGTTAGAATTGCGGTTGACAGTTGGAACTTGAGTTCCTGAAACATAGTGGCCGCCGGCGCGCTACAAAACGAGACAATAACCCGGAAACGCAGCAGCACGTTTGATGCCGCGCGAAAACCCTAGATTCATATTCAGAATATTTTAGTTTTCTATGACTTACAAGCCGCCCTGAAAGCGGTATCCGCATTTTGGGAGAAATACACTATGGCGAAGTGTATCCGGATCGGCACGGAGTGGGACGCAATGGGCCGGTTCGCACGTGGGGCTCCGTTGCCGTACCTCCTAGGGTTGGTTGGGGTTACCACCGGTTTGCTAAGTGTCGATTCCGCACAGATGAAGTTCTAACCGTTCTAATGCATGCGGCGGATGCTGTACACTGTATAATCAGTGAGCAGCCTGTGCAGGAGTCACTTGGCTGTGCAGAGAGCGAAATGCTGGCGCAATTGCCGGTCAAGGATGTCTTAGAGGTACATTCATGCGAACGGCGATCCTATCGGTTTTTCTCGCGATTTTCAATATCGCGGCTCAACAGGATCCAATCAAACCTACCACGGAACAAACGCAACCCCAGCAGAAAGCTACGGATCCTCCTCTAACCGTGTTATGCGCTCCGGGAACGACGATCCAGTTGGGAGTGCCCTACAGTTCCCCCGTGATCGCCTCCGGCGGCACCGGCGCATACCAGTTCTCCGTCGCAGGAGGTTCGCTGCCGGGCGGAATCGCGCTCAATCCCGCCACTGGCATCATCGGCGGCACACCTTCCATCGGCGGGGCGTTTTCCTATACCGTACAGGTGACCGATTCCGGCGGAGCCATAGCGACCACGGGGAATACGCCCTGCACCTTGCAATCCCCAACTACGCCGGCAGTTCCCACCGTAGTGCCTGCCACGGAAGCGGCGACTTCCGGCGGTCCGCCCAAAGTTCCCGTAGACAGCGCCTCCGGCGCCAAACCTCCGGTGATCGCGCCACCCGAGATCGATCCCGTCAAACTGGCGCAACCACGTGAAAAGTCGCCTGAAAGCGCGGCATCCCAGGCTAACCCGGACGAGCATCCTTTCATCCTGGGCGCGGAGGACCAGATCTCGGTACAGGTCTACGGCAGCCCGGAATTCAGCGGAAATCACATGATTCGCCCCGATGGCGTGATCACCATGCCGTTCCTGGGCGACGTGAAGGCGTCGGGATTCGCGCCCACGGAATTGAGCGCCGCGATCCGCGACCGTCTCAGAAAGTTCATTGTGGATCCGGACGTCAGCGTGCAGGTCACCACAGTGAACAGCAAGAAGTTCTATATTCAGGGCGAGGTTGGCAAGACCGGCGGCTTCCCGCTGCTGGTGCCTACCCGGGTGCTCGAGGCTCTGGTCAATGCCGGCGGCTTCCGCGACTTCGCCAATCAGAAGAAGATCGTGATCATGCGAGTCACTGGCGAGCGTTTGCATTTCAATTATAAAGAAGTTATCGCGGGCAAAAAAATGGAGCAGAATGTGTTTCTGAAGCCCGGCGACATTATTATCGTCAAGTAAGTAGGGGTACTTACCTAAGGGCAGTTGCCTAAGGGCAACTAGCTAAAGGGAGTAGGGCTTGGTAGTTTTCGTCGATACGGATAATTTGCCGATACGGATAATTTAAAGATATGGCAGCAGTACAGAATTTTGTGACCGTTACCCGGCGTCCTCCAGACGTCGAAGACTATATCGACATGCTTCGCCGCTACCGTTCATGGCTGATCGGGCCCATGTTCGGCGGCCTGGTGGTGGCTGTGGTAGTTGCCTTCCTGTGGAGCGACACTTACGTCTCCACTGCAGTGATGCGCATCACGCCGCAAACGATTTCCGCCGCTCTGGTGCCCACCGTCGTGAACCTGCAAATCCAGCAGCGCCTGTCACAGATGCAGCAGGAGATCCTCAGCCGCGGCAGCTTGAATGAATTGATCATGCGGCCGTCGCTCGACCTGTACCGGAAAGAGCGGCAGCGCTACCCGATGGAAGACATCGTCACGGATATGCGGAATAAGGCAATCCGTATCCAGATGGTGGATGTGGGCCGCGCCGGTGCGTCCGCGTTTACCATCTCGTTCTCCTATCCCGATCGCTTTAAGGCGCAGGCAGTGGTACGCGAACTGGTCACCAAGTTCACCGAACAGAATGTGCAGGTACAGCACCGCTCAGCGACCATTACCTCGGAGTTCATCGGTGGTGAAATGAAACAGGCCAAGGAGCGAATGGAAATCCTGGAACAGAAGCTCACCAAGTTCAAGACGGACAACATGGGCAGGCTGCCCGAGCAGTTTCAGGCAAACGTGGCGCAGTTGAACACCTATCAAATGATGGTGTCGCAGGCGCAGGAGAGCATCAGCCGCCTGCAACAGCAGAAGGTGCAGTTGGAAACCCAACTCCAGAACAACAACACCAACCTGAACTATTACAACTCGATTATCGAGGACCAGGTAACAGTGGGCGGCGGGCCGCAAGGGCAGGCGCGCAACAATTATCTCGAGCAGCTGAATAACCGCATTCTAACCGCGCAGTCGGACATTGCGGCAATGCAGGAGATGTTGACGCCCAGCCACCCCAGCGTCAAGAAGGCACAGGCACTGCTGGCCAGCCTCGAAAAGAAGCGCCTGGAGGCCGAACAGGCCGATATGGAACGGCAGCAGGCGACACCGCAGCAGGGGCCGGTCGTGAAGCGCGTTACCAATCAGGCGGCCTTCCGTTCGGTGCAGGATATTACCGCGTCCAACAACGTGCTCAAGACCGAAATGCAGAATCTGAATGTTCAGATTGACGACAAGGTCAAGACTATGGAGGACATCAGCAAGCGGATTGCGCAGTATCAATCGCGCGTTGAAGGCAGTCCGCAGTTGGAAGGCCAGTATATGGCCCTGACCCGCGATCTGGCGCTGGCCAAGCAGAGCTACGAAGACTACCATCGCAAAAGCGAAGTGTCGGAGACGGCCAAGGATCTGGAAGACCAGAAAGCGGGTGAAAACCTGGAAACGCTGGATCCGCCGAGCGATCCGCAAACACCTTCGGAGCCGAATCGCCCGCAGATGGCGGCAATTGGCGCTGGCATGGGCCTGATGTTGGGGATCGTGCTGGCTGGGGCCAAGGAAATGAAGAATACGTCCTTGAAAAATCTCAAGGACGTTCGGGCGTACACCAACCTGCCGGTGCTGAGCAGCATACCCCTGTTGGAGAATGCGTTGCTGGTGAGGCGCAAGCGCCGGTTACTGTGGCTGGCGTGGTCGAGCGCGATTATTTTCGGGTCCATCGCTATGAGTGCCGCTGCCTACTACTATTACTTCGGGCAGCGCGCCGGGTAGTGATGACCAGGGTCTGACGACCATGGTCGCCGAACGGGACGCGCAGGGGAGATTTCATGAGTAGAGTTCACGATGCATTGAAGCGGGCGGAGATGGGAGGCATGTTGCCGCCCGAGGAGACGCCCGCCTATCCGGCCGAACCGGTTCCAATCAGCGACCTTCGACCGCCGGAGACTCCGGTGAACGGCAGCGCGTCAACGGCAGCATCGGCGGGACCGGTCATGACTCCGGCTGTGCCCTCGGGACCGCTCCGCTTGAACATTCACCCCAGCATGCTGTCGGAAGTCCAGGTGGTGCCGTTCTCCCCTGCGCCGGAATCGCACCTGTTGGATCTGAACAATTCGCACGAAACACCGGCCGAAGAGTTCCGTACCCTGCGCACCCGCCTGAACCACCTGCAGTCGCTGCAGCCGTTGCACACCATCGTAGTCACCAGCCCTTCGCCGGCCGAAGGCAAGACGTTTACCGCCGTCAACCTGGCGCTGGCGCAAGCCCATCTGGCGGAGAGTTCGGTGCTGCTGGGCGATTTCGACTTGCGGCGCCCCATTGTGCACAACCTGTTCCAGATCGACAGGGCGCCGGGGTTGAGCGACTACCTCACCGGACAGTGCACCTTCGCGCAGGCAATTCGCCGCGTGGAGGCAATGAATTTATATCTGTTGCCTGCCGGTTCCCCGGTCAAGAACCCGCTTGAGCTGCTCAATATGCGGCAGGCCAAGTTGCTGTTCGAGGAGTTGCCGCGAAGTTTCAACTGGGCGGTCTTCGATACTCCGCCACTCTTGTTCTCGGCGGACGCCAACCTGCTCTCCACCATGGCGGACGGCACCATTCTGG
>JBDTPR010000411.1:0-6178 GCA_039932635.1 Candidatus Solibacter sp. | reverse complement strand
TGGCGGCGTCGGCGATATCCACCATTTCGAGCAGCCCCTGCACCACGTCCTCCTTATTCTGGAAGTCGTAATCCTGGCGCAGTTCGAGCGAGAAGAGGACGTTTTCGGCCACCGTCAGCGAATCGAAAAGCGCGCCGGATTGGAACACCATGGTGACCTTGTGGCGTATGCGGCGCCACTCCGTCTCGGAAAAATCGGTGACGTCTTCGTGGGCCACAATTACCCGGCCGCTGTCCGGCTTGATGAAGCCCATAATGTTGCCCAGTGTCACGCTCTTGCCGACGCCGCTGCGTCCGATAATCGCCACCGTTTCGCCCGGATTTACGTGAAAATTGACATCGACTAAAACCGGGCGGTCGAACGTCTTAACTATGTGACGGAACTCGATGTAATGCGGGAACGGATCACTCGGCTGCATAAGCTGCCCAATCCTCCGGAGTGTTAACGTTTTGAAAAATAGAGAGTTCCGCGACACGGAGCGGTTCCACAGCAACCCCCGACAGGGCCGCGGTCACCTTGCGTACGCCGCCCGAGAAATGGGCCTCCATCGCCGCCAGGGCGCTCCTCGGATAGACCGCGCAGAGCGGTTGGGGCAGGCCGTCGGGTCCATAGGGCAGGATCACGCTGCGCGGCGACTGGGCGGCGAGCTCCACCAGGCGAGTGAGAAATACGGCGCCAACCTCGGGCATGTCGCAGGCCACAATCAGGCAGCAATCGGAAGTGGCATGACGCAGCGCGGTCAGGATTCCGCCCAGCGGACCTTCTCCCGGGTAGAGATCCGGCAGCGATGGCAGTACCGGGTGGCCGATCAAATTGGCGCTGCCAGCGGCGCGCGCCACGGCTGTAGCCACGGCGGAAACCAAGTCGGTGCCCCGAAACGGCAGGCGGGCTTTATCGCGCCCCATCCGGGAACTGCGCCCCCCCGCCAGCACATACCCCGAGCAAGTCACAACAAAATGATAACATTAGGGTTTCAGCCAGCATTCGTGGACAGCGCCGGGCCGCACGGCGGACGCGAAGTTCGTGTTAGGATTAGGAAAAACATTTTGCGCCATAATTGTTTTATTATATTGATCGCGGGATTTGGGGCTGGAGCGCTGTTCGGTGCGGGCGGGGAAAATGTGCCGCGCGCGCAACGCGTAACCAGCGTAGTACGTCCAGATCTGCGGACAGGCAAACTGGTACGAAGCATGGTCGTGAGTCCAAAGCCCGTGGCCCCGGTACGAATTGCCGAAGCCGTGGTGCCCCCGGTTTCGACCGCCGCCGCACCGCCGGTTCCGCAGGCTCCGCCCACTGGAATCGACGAGGCTGTGCAGCGAATCGCGGTCCAGCAGTCCCTGCCGCCGCAGTTGCTTCACTCCGTCATCAAGGTGGAAAGTAACTACAACCCGCACGCCATCTCGAACAAAGGCGCCCTGGGGCTGATGCAGTTGATTCCCTCCACCGCGCGACGCTTCGGGGTGAACGACGCTTTCAACCCGGTGCAGAATATCGAAGGCGGCGCCAAATACCTCCGGTACCTGCTGGACCTTTACGGCGAAAATTATCCGCTGGCGCTGGCCGCCTATAATGCCGGAGAAGGCGCCGTGGCGAAGTATGGCGGAGTTCCGCCCTACGCCGAGACTCAGAATTATGTAATCTCAGTACGGCGTCACTTGGAGCGGGCGAAGAAGGCGGCGGATGCCAAGGCTGTGCCCGCGCCGCAACCGGTGGTAGAGGCCCGGGACACCGGTCCCGCGCACGTGGTGGAAATCGTCCAGCCCGATGGTTCGGTGCGCTACGTGTCGAGATAGCAACTATGGTATGAAACCGCTCCTCGCGCTCGCAATTTCGGTAACGCTGCTGGCTGCGCAGGACGACCGCGCGACCGTACGCTCGGTCACCGCGGTCCGCACGTGGTCGTTGTCCGAGGTCACGCGCATCGCGGTGGAAGTCTCCGGCGACTTCACCTTCCGTACCGACCGTCTGCATAATCCCGAGCGCGTATATTTCGATGTGCTGAACGCGCGTCCGCGCATTGATTCCAAGCGGCTCTGGTCCAAGGATATTAACGACAAACTGGTACAGCGCGTGCGGGTCGCCGAAACACACCCCGGCACCACGCGCGTGGTTTTGGACCTGTCCGGCGCGGTCGAAATTAGCACCTCCCAGCTTTCCAATCCCTACCGCCTGATCGTGGAACTGCGCTCCGGCGCGGCGCCGCCGATTCCCACCGAGCCCCTGACGCCGGCGGTGAAGCCCACCGCGCTGAAGGCCGAAGTTCCCAGGGTGGAGGCTCCGGTGGTGAAGCCCGCCGTGGAATTGACGCCCGCGCCGCCGCCGGTACGAATCGCCAGCGACGTTCCCAAAGGCAAACAGGGCTCTGCCGCGAAGAATCCGAAAACCACGCCCGCGCCGCTGCCGCCGGAACCTGTCGCCGCTACAGACACCGTTACCGTCGGCGGTGGAACCAGGATCGAGACGCCGCCCACGCCCGTCGCGGGACCCATAGCCCCCCTACCCGGCGAATTCGGCCGCGCTGCCAAACGCACATCCACCGGCGGTAACTCGTTGACGCGCGCTCTCGGCCTCAAGATCGGACGCATCGTAATCGACGCCGGCCATGGCGGGCACGACCAGGGTACGCAGGGTCCGCACGGACTGATTGAGAAAGAACTCGTGCTCGACGTCGCGCTGCGCGTGGGCAAGATGGTGGAAGAGAAACTGAACGCAGAGGTGATCTTCACGCGATCCGACGACACCTTTATTCCGCTGGAGGGCCGCACCGCGATCGCCAATCAGCGTAAGGCCGATCTCTTCCTCTCCATCCACGCCAACTCATCGCCCATCCCGAAAATTTCGGGAGTCGAAACCTTCTACCTGAATTTCAGCGATTCCAAAGACGCCCTCGATGTGGCGGCGCGCGAGAACGCCAGTTCGCAGAAATCGATCTTCGAATTGCAGGACATCATCCAGAAAATCAGCCTGCACGAGAAGCTGGATGAATCGCGCGAGTTCGCCGGCCGCATGCAAGCCTCGCTGTTTGCGCTCTCGTCGCGTAATGTTCCGGGGCAGAAGAATCGCGGCGTCAAGAAGGCTCCGTTCGTAGTCCTGATTGGCGCCAAAATGCCGAGCATACTGGCGGAGATCGGCTTCGTCAGCAACGCGCGCGAGGAAGCGCTCCTCAAGAAGCCCGACTACCGGCAGAAACTGGCCGAATCGCTCTTCCGCGGCGTTTCAAAGTACGTGGAAGGCCTCAGCCACTTCCAGACGGCCGCCAACTGATCATGAAAGTGCTGGCCTTTCGTCACGTGCCCTTCGAGGGCGCTGGACTGATCGAGCCAGTCCTGGCAGCCCACAACGTCGCGCTCGATTACGCCGATCTCTATCTGCCCGGCGCGGTCATGCCTGACGTCTCGCAATACAACGGCCTGATCGTTCTGGGCGGCCCCATGTCGGCCAACGACGATCTCGCTTACCTGCGCACGGAGATGGATATGCTGCGCGCCGAGGTGCTGCGCGGACGCCCCGTATTGGGCATCTGTCTCGGTTCGCAACTGCTGGCGCGGGCGCTCGGCGCCGAGGTGCGGCGCAACCCCGTGAAGGAAATCGGCTGGTACCCGGTCGAATGTTCTCCCGCGGCGGATGGCGACCCATTGCTCGCCGGATTGTCCGGCGAGACCGTTTTCCATTGGCACGGGGAGACCTTCGACCTGCCGCCGGGCGCGGAACTGCTGGCGAGTTCGGAGCGCTGCCTGCACCAGGCTTACCGTGTCGGCGCGCGGGCGTACGGCTTCCAGTTTCACCTCGAAGTCACGCCGGAGATGATTGCCGATTGGTGTCTGCAGGATGAGAACTGCGGCGATATGCGCGAGTTGGTCGGTCCACTCGATCCCAGGCGCGGAGCCGCTCGCTTGCGAGAGTTATCGGCGCGTGTGTTTGGTGGCTGGTGCAGAATATTACACCACGCGGGGCGTTCTGCAATTGGGATACGGTAGTATGTAGAAACGTTAGGTTTCAGCGATGAAAATGGCTCAGGATTCCGAAAAACCCGTGCCCGAGGACGACGAGTTGGAAGAGGTCGAAGCCGAAGAACTGGTGAGCGATCCGGAACGTCCTCCGTGTCCGCGATGCGGCTGGCACAATACCCGGTTATCTCATACCAAGACCGTCATGGATACCGTGCTGAGGGCCTTTTCGTTCCGCGCCTTCCGCTGCCGGAGTTGCGGCAACCGTTTCCGTTCCGTGCGGCGCGCCAAGAAAGCCTGATCCCCGTCAACGTTTGATCCAAGGCCTCACCCGATTCGGTTTCATCATCTCCTCGTTGACCTTCTTCAGCCATAGATACTGGCCGATCCATTGCTCGAGCGTCAGCGAATTCAGCCGCGGCACCCGCACCGTGCGATCGATCCAACCGGCGGAATCCTCCGACCAGAAATAGAAATGCCCGCTGGCCTTCTCCAAGCGGGCATGATGCCCGCGGCGCGCCAGTTCGTCGTTGACTGCTTTCAGGGTGACCCGTGCCGCCATGATCGGTACAATTATCGCAACGCCGAAGGCGCACTGCCCGGGCCGTGCTTCGCTTCTCGTATCCGTCCCGCAGGCCCTAATGAGATAAAATCTTAAATGGGGGCAGGTTGCGCACTTTTCTTGACCGGTTGTACCTGGTGGGCCCCTCTGCGGCGCTGCTGATATTCCTGTCTCTTGTAGCCCTCTCGTACAAAGACTGGCGCCAGTACGAGGCAGCGCGGGCCGACATCAATGACGCACAATCCGTTGTAGAACAGACGTACGCGCTGGTCCATGCCCTGGACGATGCAGAGGCCGAGGAACGCGAATACGTCCGGACCGGCGATCCGGCGGCGCTAAACAGTTGCCAGGAGGCGCTATCCGGTATTCCGGTCCTGATCGGCGCCCTCAACCAATCGAAGCCCGCTGGCGCGGAGTCAGCTGTGCGGGTTGCTCAACTTGCCGCGAATTCCGTCGCCGCCATCGGCAGTGCCATCCAGTCGCGGCAACGCGGCGAACTGGAAGCATCGCGCGAGATGGCTCGTGCCAATCGCTCTGCGGTGGCGAGTGTCGATGCGGAGGCCCGGCGGTTCATCGCCGCTGAGCGATCTCTCGTGCAAGGCGCCAATCAAACCACCTACGCGGAAGAGCAGCGCGTTCGCCTCTGGGTGCTGGGAGGAGCGGTCGTGCTCTTCATGCTCCTCCTCGGCGCGTCCATCCAGGTGTCCATTCTGATCAAGGGACTTCGCATGGCCCGCGAGCGATACCGGCTCCTCTTTGAGAACAATCCCCAGCCGATGTGGGTCTACGATCAGGCAACGCTGGCGTTTCTCGCCGTCAATAACGCTGCCGTGCGGCGTTACGGCTATACGGCGGATGAATTCCTGAAGATGGAACTGCGCGATATTCAGTGGCCCGAAGATATCGAACACCTGATGGGGTGGACCCGCGAACCAGCCGCCGAATTACGCACGGAAGCGTCGTTGCAGCACCGTAAGCGCGACGGAACCATCATCAGCGTGGAGATCATCGAGCATCCCATCAAGTTCGACGGCCGGCCCGCTTGGCTTGCCATGCCTCGCGATATCACGGAACAGCAGGAAGCGGAATCCGCGCTCAAGAAGAGCCGTGAACAGTTGCAAGTCGCCTTCGACGCCGCCAACGAGGGCCTTTGGGACTGGAACGTGGAAACCGGTGAGGGATACTTCAGCCCCAGATACTTCATGATCCTGGGCTACGAACCTGGGGAACTGCCGACCGACCATGAGGGATGGCGCAACCTCGTCCACCCCGATGACCTGCCCGTCATCACGCAACAACGCGAAGAACAAATTGGCAGGCAGAATGGCGCCTTCGCCATTGAGTATCGGATGCGCCGGAAAACCGGGGGCTACACCTGGGTGCAGAGCCGCGGCAAGGTGATGGAGTGGACCAATGCCGGAACGCCCGGGCGCATCGTCGGTACCGTCACCGATATCAATGACCGCAAGGCGCTCGAAGCCCAGTATCAGCAGGCTCAACGGCTGGAAAGCATCGGCCGTCTGGCGGGAGGCGTTGCCCACGACTTCAACAATCTTCTGACCGTGATCAACGGGTACGCCGAAATGGCCTTGGGACAGATCGACGCCAAGCATAAGGCGCATGTCAGTCTGATGGATTGTGCCGAGTTGCACTACCGAACTGGCTACAG
>JBDTPR010000410.1:0-6236 GCA_039932635.1 Candidatus Solibacter sp. | reverse complement strand
ACAACATGCTGCCGGAGATCGTGACGCAAAAGCACGATTGCATCGCAGACCGGCAGAGCATGTTAAACGGCTTGCCGGCCACGGAGCAGTGCATCGTCGTCGATGGCGGCGTGTTTCTGATGAATGCCGACCTCTTCGGCAAACGGCTGCCGCCGCCCGGCGCGCCCAATATTCTGATGTCTACGGGCGGCACGCAATTGCTGAAGGTGTTCGACGACGACGGCATCTATTTCTACAAAGTGCACGTCGATTGGAAAGACGCGAGTAAGACCAGCCTGTCGCCTCCGCAAAAGATCGCCGTGGCGCCGTATCACTACCTCTGCGACGGCCAGTTGAGCAATTGCGTCGGCCAGCCCAACACAGAACGCCGCTTGGATTCGCAGGGCGACAAGCTGATGCAGGGCCTGATCTACCGCAATCTCGGCGATCGCGAATCGCTGCTGGCACAGCACTCGGTGGCGACATCGCAGAAGGGCGGCGGAGTTCGCTGGTATGAGTTTCGAATCGGCGGCGGGGGCGATCCGTCGTTGTACCAGCAGTCTACCTACGCGCCCGATGGCTTCTATCGCTGGCTTGCCAGCATGGGGATGGATCGGAAGGGCAATATCGGGATGGGATATTCGTTCGGCGGGGAGCCGAATTTCCCGGGGCAGCGTTTCACGGCGCGGTTGGCGAAGGACCCGAAGGGGCAGATGACCTTCAAGGAGTCGGTGCTGGTGGAGGGGCAGGCGTCGCAGACGAACAGCCTTCGCTGGGAGGATTACACCAACATCGCGGTGGACCCGTCGGACGACTGCACCTTCTGGTTCGCCGGGAATTACCTGAAGGCGGGCGCCACGTCGTCCACCACGCGGATCGGCTCGTTCGCCGTGCCGGGGTGTAGGTAGGGGGTGCAAGTAGGACCGCCAACGTTTGACCCCGGCGGCTTTCTTGTATTAGACTCACCGCGTGGATAGAAGAGTTTTCCTTCAAGTCGCGGCCACCGCCCCACTGCTGGCGAGTCCCGCGGAAGAACCAGTTTACCGGGTGGTGTCCCCATATAAACCCGCTGCGCAGCCTGGGATGCCAGGACCGTATCCGGGCCAGGTGGTGCGGGTCCACTCCGAAAATTCGATCGACTCGGCATCCGCCAGGGTCAATCGGGAAATCGTCAAACAGATGCTCGCCAGTGGGATGAAGGCGCTCACCGGCGATGCCCGTGCGGAAGATGCTTGGGCACGGTTCATTTCACCGAAGGACGTAGTGGGCATCAAGGTGAATTGCTCGGGCGCTCCGCAGATCCGATCGAGCCCGGAGGTGGTGGCGGGCATTGCTGAGAATCTGATCGCGATTGGCGTGCCGGCCAAACAGATCTACGTGTACGAGCGCTTCGACGGCCAGTTGCGGAGTGTCGGCTACGAGAAGTTTCTGCCCGCGGGGATCGAGCTTTATGCGGTGGAAACCTCGCGCCGCTCGATTCTGAACTACGACCCGAAGACGTACGTGGAGACCAGTTTCTTCGGTGAAGAGGATACGCGGTCGAATGTGGTGCGCCTGGTTTCGGAAACGCTGACCAAGATCGTCAATGTGCCCAATTTGAAGGAGCACCAGGCGTCGGGCGTCACGGGCTGCCTGAAAAATATCGCATACGGCAACTATTCGAACGTCGCCCGCTCACACCGGTCCGAAAAGACACACACACGGACATTTATCGGCACGCTGGCCGCCGCCGAGCCGGTACGCTCGCGCGTGGTCCTGAACATCATGGACGGGCTGCGCGGAGTCTGGCACGCCGGGCCGTTCAGCGAGATGGAGAAGTTCCGCTTCTTCCCGAAGCAACTCATGTTCGGTACCGATCCGGTGGCGATGGACGCGAAGCTCATCGAGGTAATTGAAGCCAAGCGCAAGGCCGAAGGCGCGGTTTCCATCTTCGACCGGTCGATGTCCCACGTCGGGAAGGACAACAGCAACCCGAATACGAATCACTTCATCCGCGAGCCTGGCCATGTCGAGTATGCGGGGACGCTCGGGCTGGGCGTCTTCGATTCCGCGAAGATCAAACTCAAGGTGATCGAGCTGTGATGCTCGTGTTGCTGGCGGCTCTGCCCACTCTGTTCTGGGATGGTGCGGCGGACACGGCGCCGGCGTTGCGCCAGGCCGGGATCACGCAAATCCAGGTGCCGGCATCGCGCCTGGCCGAGTGGAAGGGCGTCACGGAGATTACGGCGGAAGCGGCGGACTTGCAGGGCGCCCTCAAGCTCCTCGCGCCCACGGTGAATTACCGCATGAACGAGGCGTCGGCCACCAACACACCCTGGCTGGTGCACAACGGCTGGCGATTCATCCGGCGACCCTCGGGACGATATTACTACGAGCCTGTTGGCGAACAGGCGGCACTGGCTGCCGCGGAGGCCTTCTGTTACGGCATCGGCGCCACGATCAAACCGGATCCCGCGGGACTCAATCCGCTGGCCGCGATGCTCGCCTTTTTGCGCACGTTACCGGAATCCACGCTGCCGCCAGTGGCCGATATCGGCTACATCGACGATGGCTCGGCTACCTCCGGCGAAGTCATGAACCTGATGGTGCGCGGCAATCTGCTGTTTCGCCTGGTGACGGCGCCCGACCGCAGTTTGAAGGTGAACGTCAAACTCGGCGGCAAAGAGTATTCGCTGGAGGACGCGAAGAATCCCGGCACCGTGGCTCATCTGGTGCGCGCCAACCTCGGCGACGACAAGCGCTCGTTGCGTGTCTACGGCAGCGATGTCGTGGTTGCGCGCCTTACGGCTTCGAATGGGAAGGCAAGGCTCCATCTGTTGAACTATGCGGGAGCCAATCGGAAGGTGGATGGGCTCCGCGTGCGCGTACTCGGCGAATACTCGAAACACGAGTTGCGGATTGCCGGCGTTACCGGTGTGGAACTGCAGGACTATAACGTGGAAGGCGGCGCCACCGAGTTTACGCTTCCGGAATTGAGGACATATGCGGTCATCGATTTGTCTCGGTAGTTTGTACGTTGCGCGGAGCGCGCGTCTGACCGCCGTCTTGTGGGCGGCCGGATGTGTGTTCGCGCAGCCCGCTGTGCAGCCCGCCTACGACCTGCTGCTGCAGGGCGGGCACGTGATCGACGCCAAGAGCAACATCAGCGCGGTTCGCGATGTAGCGATCAAAGATGGGGTGATTGCCGCGGTAGGCGCCAAACTCGATCCCGCCGCGGCGTTGAAAGTGGTCAATGTCGCGGGCCTGTATGTGACTCCCGGGCTGATCGATATTCACGCCCACACCTATACGGGTACCGGCGAGCGCGGATCGTACGCCGGAGACTTGAGCCTCTATCCCGATGGCTACACGTTTCGGGTGGGTGTGACCACGGTGGCCGATGCCGGATGCGCCGGGTGGCGGAACTTCGAAGACTTCAAGGACCGGGTGATCGATCGCTCCAAGACGCGCGTTCTGGCCTTCCTCAATATCGTGGGCAATGGCATGCGCGGCGGAAGATTCGAGAGCGATCAGGCCGATATGGAAGTGGCTCCCGCGGCGCAGATGGCGCTGAAGTACAAGGGCCTCATCGTCGGGATCAAGACGGCGCATTACACCGGGCCCGAGTGGACTCCGGTGGACCACGCAATCGAGGTCGGAACGCTTGCCAAGATTCCGGTGATGGTGGATTTCGGAAGCGACCGTCCGGAGCGCCCCTTGTACGATTTGCTCACCAAAAAATTGCGGCCCGGCGACATCTATACGCACTGCTATTCGGGACTGCGGCACGAACTCGATGAGTCGGGCAAAGTGAACGCGGGAATGATCGAAGGGCGCAAGCGCGGCGTGATCTTCGATGTCGGCCACGGCAACGGCAGTTTCGCGTGGCGGATCGCGGTGCCGGCCACGAAGCAGGGCTTTCTGCCCGACTCCATCTCGACGGACCTGCATGCCGGGAGCATGAACTCCAGCATGAAGGACATTTTGAACGTGATGGATAAGTTCCTGGCGATGGGTATGTCGTTGGACGATGTGATCCGCCGCTCGACCTGGAATCCGGCACGCGAAATTCAGCACGCGGAACTCGGGAATCTCTCGGTGGGCTCGCCCGCGGATGTCGCGGTATTGAGCAGGCAGACTGGTAAGTTCGGGCTTACCGATATGTATGGCGCAAAGATGCAGAGCTCGCAGAAACTGGTCTGCGAATTGACGTTGCGGGCCGGCAAAGTGGTCTACGACCTCAACGGAGTCACGCGGCCCGATTGGGAAACCCTGCCGAAGGATTACCTGAATACCGGCGATTCGAAGTGGGACAGCTTTACGCCCGCGAGAAGAACGCCCCCCGCCCAGAAGAAATAGTTACCGTGGGGCAGACTTCAGTCTGCGCACCGACTTCAGTCGGTGCTCTTTCTGAGTCGCGATACAATCAGGATCCGACTCACGGAGGCGAACATGCGGCAACTTCTGGTCACGATTCTCGGCGCGGCGGCGCTCTACGGTCAGCCCGCGGCCAACCTGCCCTTCGGCGGCCTGACGGCGGACTCCGCCAGCTCTAAGCCCGCGGTCACGTGTAAGGACCTGCGCAGCCTCACCAGCCTGGACCTCTCCGTGATCGGCGCCACGGTGATCGAGCGTCGTCCGGCGCGCCCGAGCACTGCCGCGTCAGCCTGATGGCGCAGCCCGAACTCAATATCGAGGTGAATCTGCCCACCGCCTGGAATGGCCGCCTGTACATGTTCGGCAACGGCGGCTGGGCGGGCGAAGCGTTCGACACCGCGGGACGCGTGGCCAGCCGCGCCAAGGGACTAAGGGCCGGCTTCGTGACCGCGGCCACCGACACCGGCCATTCGGCCGCGCTCGAGACCGGCGCGAGTTTCGCACTCACTCGCCAGAAGCTGCTCGATTTCGGCTTCCGCAGCCTCCACGTGACTGCCGAAACGGCGAAGCAGTTGGCGCGCGTCTACTATGGCGCAGCGCCCACGAAATCCTACTACGAGGGCTGCTCGCAGGGCGGTCGTCAAGGACTCACCCTGGCGCAGCGATTTCCCAACGACTTCGACGGCATCATCGCAGGCGCGCCCGCCTTGTATCAGACCGCAACGCACCTCTCGCGCGCGTATTGGATGCAGGCGGCGCTGGCGAATCCCTTCCCCGCCGCGAAGCTCGGACTGCTCTCCTCGAAGGTCTACGAGAAGTGCGATGCCCGCGACGGCTTGAAGGATGGCCTGATCGACGATCCGCGCCGCTGCGATTTCAAGCCTGCCCGGGACCTGCCCCGTTGCGCCGAGGGCGCCGATGAGGCCGCGTGTTTCACGTCGAAGCAGATCACCGCCCTGGAAAAAATCTACGACGACGTGATGAGCAACGGGAAGCGTTTCTTCCCCGGCTGGCCGGTAGGCGCGGAGGTTGCCGGACCCAACGGGCAGAGCGGCTGGCTGGGCCAGGCGGTCAATGCCCCCAACGGCGGAGCGTGGACTTCATACGGTTTCAACTTCCAGCGCTACATGGTCCCGTGGATCAAGAGCGCCACCGGCGAGATGGATTCTGCCCGCGCGTTCACCCAGTTCAGTATCGATAAGGATCCGCCACGCCTTGAGGAATTGCACAATATTCTGGATGCCAACGATCCCGACCTCTCCGCCTTCCGCAAGCACGGCGGCAAGCTCCTGATGTACTTCGGCTGGGCCGATCCGCAGCTCAACGCGCGCATGGGCGTCGAGTATTACGAGCAGGTAACGGAAACGATGGGCCCATCCACGGACGAATTTGCCCGCCTCTTCATGGTCCCCGGCATGTTCCATTGCGGCGGCGGCGTGGGCACCAGCCAGTTCGACATGACAACGCCGCTCTTGAAGTGGGTGGAAGGCGGCACCGCGCCGGCCCGCATCGAGGCCAGCCGCGTGAGCGCGGGCAAAGTGGACCGCACACGGCCCCTCTGCGCATACCCGCTGACCGCGCGCTACAAGGGCACGGGAAGCATCGACGACACAGCCAACTTCACCTGTGGCAAGCCTGTGGACTGATCTCTCACATCTCTTTCAAATCCCCAAGCATAGTGGGCACCAACTCCGACACCGTCGGATGAATATGCACGGCCCGCTGAATCACCGTGTACGGCGCCTTCGCATACATCACATCCAAAATCGAGTGAATCACCTCATCGCCGCCGACGCCTAAAATCGAAGCCCCCAGAATCTGCTTCGTCTCCGCGTCCACCAGCACTTTCATGAACCCCTGCGACTCGCCCTTCTCCACCGCGCGCCCCACCTTCGTCATCG
>JBDTPR010000409.1:0-6263 GCA_039932635.1 Candidatus Solibacter sp. | reverse complement strand
AGGACATGGGCGCCGCCGGACTCACGTGCTCCACTTGCGAGATGGGGAGTCGCGGCGAAGTCGGCATCGAGATCGAGTTGGATCTCGTGCCGCAGCGCGAGACCGGCATGACGCCCTACGAGATCATGCTCAGCGAGAGCCAGGAGCGCATGCTGCTGGTGGCCGATAAGGGCCGTGAGGACGAAGTCTTCCGTGTCTTCAAGAAGTGGGGCCTGGAGGCCGCGGAGATCGGCATCGTCACCGACGATGGCAAGCTGCGCGTGCGCCACCATGGCGAAATCGTGGCCGAGATTCCCAATCGCGAACTGGCCGACGAAGCGCCGCTTTACCACCGCCCCTACACCGCGCCGCCCGAGGTCACGCGCCAGCACACGCTCGCCGCCGGGGCCAGCGTTCAGGACGCGTTGCCTGCGCTGCTCGCCGCCCCTGACATCTGTTCCAAGCGCTGGATCTGGGAGCAGTACGATTTCCAGGTTCGCACCAATACGCTGACCATCCCCGAGACCACCGACGCCGCGATCGTGCGCATCAAGGAGACCGGCAGTTCGGTCGCGATGTCGCTCGACGGCAATGGCCGCTACACGTATCTCTCGCCGCGCGAGGGCGCGCAACTCGCTGTCGCCGAGTGCTGCCGCAATCTCTCGGTGATGGGCGCGCTGCCCGTGGCCGCCACCAACTGCCTGAATTTCGGCAATCCCGAGCGCCCGGAGATTATGGCGCAGCTGGTCGAGGCGATCGAGGGCATGGCGGACGCCTGCATCTTCTTCGACACGCCGATCACCGGCGGCAACGTCAGCCTGTACAACGAGACGCTGGGCGAAGGCATTTATCCGACGCCCGTCATCGGCATCGTGGGGTTGATGAAGACCGCCGCGCCGATCACCATTCCCTTCAAGCAGGCCGGACATTCCGTGATGCTGCTGGGCGGTGCCGGAACGTGTGACGATACACGCTTCGGCAGTACGCAATACGCCAAGGAAATCGAGAAGGCGCTTTGGGGGCTGCCTCCCGCGCTCGATCTGGAGCGCGAGAAGCGCCTGCAGGAAGCCACCCGCGAAATCGTCGCCGCGGGGCTCGCCGCATCGGCCCACGATTGCAGCGATGGCGGCCTTGCCGTCGCGCTTGCCGAGTGCTGTTTCGGCGCCAATCAGATTGGCGCCCAAGTGGATCTGGATAGCGACCTCCGCCCCGAGATTCTGGCCTTCCACGAAGGCCCGTCGCGAGTGCTGATTTCCACCTCCCAACCGGCCCAGGTGGCGGCCATAGCCGAACGTTATGGTATCGAGGCGCCGGTGGTCGGCGTTACAATCGAGAAGGGTCTGGAAATCCGGCAGAGGGGAAATACGCTGGGTTCCTGGGATATTGCAGCGTTGGCGGACGCGCACGAGGGGGCGCTCATCTCGCATGTTCGATAAATTCCGTGAGGAATGCGGCGTGGTGGCGATCTATGGCCACCCTGAAGCTTCGAAGATGGCGTATCTCGGCCTGTATGCGCTGCAGCATCGCGGCCAGGAAAGCGCCGGCATCTGTACCTCGGACGGCAACACCGTCTACACCCACAAGGCGATGGGGCACGTGGCCGACATTTTTCCGCCTGTTCTGAAGGAACTGCCAGGCAACCTGGCAATCGGGCACACGCGTTATTCCACCGCCGGCGACACGGTGATCTTGAACGCGCAGCCCTTCTCCGTGGTCTGCAATAAGGGCAAGGTCGCCATCGCCCACAACGGCAACATCACCAACGCCAGTGAACTGCGCGCCGACCTGGGCCGCCGCGGCGCCATTTTCCAGGCGTCGAGCGATACCGAAGTGGTGCTGCATTTGATGGCGCACTCCTCCGAGCGCACGCTTGCCGGCGCGCTGCGCGATGCGCTGCTGCAACTGGAAGGCGCGTTCTCGCTGGTGTTCCTGGCGGAAGACCGCATCATCGTGGCGCGCGATCCGCACGGCTTCCGCCCGCTGTGCGTCGGCGAAATGGAAGTTTCCGGCGGCCGGAAATGCTACGTCTTCGCGTCGGAGACCTGCGCTTTCGATCTCATCGGCGCGGTCTACCTGCATGATGTCGATCCCGGCGAGATGGTGATCGTGGGGCCTGAGGGCATGACGCGCGAGCGCTACGCCCCGGAACAGGCGCGCGCGCAGTGCGTCTTCGAGCACGTCTACTTTGCGCGTCCCGATTCCATAGTCTTCGGCCGTTCGGTGGAAGAGTCGCGCGAGAATCTCGGACGCCTGTTGGCGCGGGAATGTCCGGCCGACGCCGATCTGGTGGTGCCCGTCCCCGATTCCGGCGTCGCCGCCGCGATTGGGTATTCCGCTGAAAGCGGGCTTCCCTTCCGGCAGGCGCTGATCCGCAATCACTATGTGGGGCGCACTTTCATCGAGCCCTCACAGGCCATCCGAGATTTCGGAGTCAAGCTCAAGCTCAATCCGGTGCGGCATCTGCTGCAAGGCAAACGCGTCGTGCTGGTGGACGATTCCATTGTCCGCGGCACGACAAGTCGTAAGATCGTGCGCATGGTCCGCCAGGCGGGAGCGCGCGAAATCCACTTACGCATCTCCTGTCCGCCGACGGTGTCGCCCTGCTTCTACGGGGTGGATACGCCCACGCGTAGCGAACTGATCGCCTCTAACCACACCACGGAGGAGATCCGCCGTTTCGTGGAAGCCGACAGCCTCGGCTATCTCTCCATAGGCTCGCTCCGTAAGGCCGTCGCCGACGACGAGAAGCACGAATTCTGCTACGCCTGTTACACCGGCGACTACCCCACGGAGTTAGTCAACATAGAAGAGTTGATCTCCGCCCGTCAGAAACGCAAGTAAGTCCCGGGCCAGCTGGGTCAAGCCAAACGCTGCTACAGTATCGCTGCGTACGTTCACCTATCGTTTCGGCATGCTTTTACCAAGAATGAAAGGTGAAGTATATCTATCTGTAATATCATAATGCCACCATGAAGCTCCGGATGAAAAACACCCATTGCTCCCTTATGATTGCGGCGCTGCTTCCCGCGGCCCTTTCCGCTCAGATAGGATTCTATAACAACTTCGATATCGCTCTTCTCGGGGATATGCCCTACGGTGCGGCACGCGAACCAGCGTACGAGCGGCTGATCGCGGACGTCAACGAATACCGGCCTCTGTTCGCGGTTCATATCGGCGATACCAAGAGCGGCTCCACAGCCTGCGACGATTCGCAGGCGGCCAAAACACTGGGATATTTCAAGAGATTTCAGGTTCCGATGATTTACTCCATCGGCGACAATGAATGGACCGATTGTATGCGCACGAATAACGGCGCCTTCGATCCTCTCGGACGCCTGGGCCTGATTCGCCGGACTTTTTTCTCCACCAATGACAGTCTGGGCAACACAGTCGTGCCGCTCATCCGTCAAAGCGACGACGCCAATTACAGCACCTACCGCGAGAACGCAATGCTGGTGGTCGGCACCGCAACTTTCGTCAGCATTCACATGCCGGGCAGCAACAACAACCGGGAATACAAGACTGTCCAGGGTGCGCCCAATAAGTTCTACGACAACGACCTGGAGTATACGGCGCGGAATGCCGCCAACATCGCCTGGCTCCGCACCGCGTTCCGGACCGCGAAAGACAATCGCAGTTCCGGCTTGATGATCTTCTCGCAGGCCAACGTCTTCGAGAATTTCCTGGTCTCGGGACTGGGCGCCACCCATTCGGGATTCACCGATTTCGTCGCCGCGCTGCGCGAAGAGACCCAGAAGTTCGACGGTCAGGTGGTTATGGTTTCAGGCGACACTCACTATATGCGCATCGATAAACCGTTGACCAAGACTTATCCCGGTTGCGTTTCCGCGCAGGGTGACTGCACGCCAGTTGCGTTGCCGCTCGAGTCGCCCGGCGACCGTATCTATAACTTCACCCGCGTGGAAGTGCCCGGCGACGGCGATGTGCATTGGATCGTCGGCCATGTCCGGTTGAACCAGCGGAATCCGTTCTCGTTTGAGTTCCGGCTGGTTCCGGGGAACTAAGTCAGCTCGAATACACCGATACGCGCGCCACTTCCCGGAAGCCCATGCGCTGATACAGCCGCAGCCCCGCTGGCGTGGATTGCAGAATCACCCGCGACGGACCCCGCAGCCTGTGCGCCTCGGCCACGGCGTGCCGCATCACGGCTTCCCCATACCCGTGCCGCTGATGCCCCGGCAGCGTCGCCACGTTGTATACGCCCAACACTCCCGCGCCGCTGACCACCGATGTCGTGGCAACCGGCTCGCCATCCACATAGCCGACGAAACTCATGAAGCCATCCCAGACGCGGTCGCTGTCGAAGACTTCACGGAACCAGGTGATCGGAACGTGGAAACATACCGACCCGACATCGCAGAAGGCCTCCCAATTATGCCCCGCGCAGACCCTTTGCACGTCCACGTAAGGCAGGGGCTTTGCGGGGGGAAGAATGGACTCCGCAAGCATGCCCGGAAGGTCGGTGGCGAGGCGCAGGCCATGGTGTTCGAAAATGCGGCGCGAACGCCTGCGCACGGCTGGTTCCATGCGGTCCTCGCAGACCCAATAAGCCCACTCCTGTCCGCGTTCGTCGAAATGCTCGATGGCGCGCAGAATGCGTTGCTTCAACTCCCGCTCCGTGTATAACGGCGTGGAGAGGAAGGCCGTGTTGAACATCTGAAACGTGGCGCCTGCCGCCGCAATGCTGACACCGGGTAATTCCCGCAGCTCGCCGACTCCGCGACTGGAGGCGATGATGCGAAACGACTCGCGCAGATTGTCGGCAACCAGATTGAATTCCACTCGCTCCAGTATCGCCCACCGGCAAAGCCCGATACCGCACGGTCTCTTACGAGTTTTTGTCTTTTCTCAGGCCGATTCCGCTTATCGCAGGGCCGAACGCGTTATCGTCATTAAAGCGAAACATCGTCGCCGCGCGATGGGTTGCATCGACTATGACGAGCCTTCAGCAGGGTCTGGGGAATGGGAGTTCCGCAGTAGTGACCGCCGTACCGACGCACATCATTCCCGGACGCTGGACGGTAGTCGCGCCAAATCCCGGACTGCAGCCGGATTTCAGCTTCGAAACCGACGACGCGTCCGACGACATCACCGCCATTTGCGCCCGCGGCAACGGTTCCGCGCATTGTTTCGGCTATGCCTGCTCTCCGGTCCGGCTGGAAGCCGGCAAGGCATACCGCCTTCAGGTCCGCTTCACTGCGCGGAATCTCGAACGACCCGAGCACCAAGTGGTTCACGGCGTCTATGCGCCCGGATTCACCGCGGGGGTGCAGAACCTCCGCTTCGACGCCGGGCTCTATTCCGGCGAAGAAATCTTCCTCGCCCCCGGAGAATCCCTGGATGCCGAACTGCGCCTCTACTTCTTGAAGATGTACTTGCCGTCCTTGAAATACTCGCTGGAGGCGGGGTCAAGGCGTCCCTCCGCTACAGTTCCCGCGGCGAAGTCAACTGGCGCCAGGTGCTTCTGGAGGAATGTCCGGCGCCGCGGCCCCGCTTGGTCACCATAGTTTGCAGACAGGGTGGAATGCCGCCCGGAGCCACTCTCGATTTCTGGAGCGACTGGCTGGACCGCGCCGGCACGCTGCATCCCGATGTCGTCCTGCTGCCCGAGTTGTTCGATGGTTCCACCCCGGCCACGCCTTCGGCGCCCGATGGTCCCATGGCCACGCTGCTCGCGGCCAAAGCCGCTCAGTGGGGCATGTACACCTGCGGCGCCTTCTACCAGGAGCGCGACGGGCTGGTCTACAACACCGCTCCGCTCTATGGCCGCACTGGCATTCTGGTGGGAGCCTATGACAAGGTGATGCCGTTCGATCCCGAACTCGATGCCGGAGTGGTGCCCGGCGGCCCGCCCCCGACGTGGACTACCGATTTCGGCCGGGTTGGCATTCTCACCTGCTACGACGCCTGGTTCCCGGAAACGGCCCGGTGCCTGGCCGTACAGGGAGCGAACTGGTCCTGCTGCCCAACTATGGCTACTGGCTGGAAATGATGCCGGCGCGCGCCGCCGATAACGGCTTCTGCATCGCCGTAAGCAGTTTGCAGTTCGCGGCAGGAATCTGGGATTCCAGCGGGTCCGCTGCCGGTGAGACGGTGGTTGACCTGTCACGCCACTCCCCATCCGCCATCCTTAACTCCGCGCTCGATTCCGACGCCGGACTCCTGGTCGCCCAGGTTGACCTGTCGCGCAAGTACAGCCCGCACTGGAAGGGTGGGCCGATGCATTCCGCTCCAGCGGCGCGACTCAACCGGCAGACCGGCTT
>JBDTPR010000408.1:0-6283 GCA_039932635.1 Candidatus Solibacter sp. | reverse complement strand
TAATCAGCACCACTCCGCATGCCTATTCGAAGTCGCCGAAAGCTAAAATAGCGGAGACCTCCCATGCGTATTTCAGCTCGACTCTTCATCTGGACAGGTGTGATTCTCACAGCGGCCGGACAGACGCGCGCGCCCGTGCGGCAGGACCCCACACACGCCGCCGAACACGCGTGGGCGAAAAAGAAAACCTACGAAACCCGCGTGCTCGACGATATATCGACGCCGTCACGCTGGGTCGTCACGGGCCACGGGGAGTTGACGTTTCCCTCAGGCGGAGAGCGCCGATTCCTAAGAGTCAATGTCTCGCTGGAGGGACAAACCGCGCTACCTGTGGCCAGTGCGGTACGCGCGGTCCCCGCAGAGGATTGGAGCCACTACAATCGCATCTCCTTCTGGCTGCGCACCGATGCGCCTGGGTTCCCGGTGCTGACGCTCCTCGTGAATATCCGCAACCAGGGCAAGACGCCGGTCGCCGAGGTGCATCAGAGGGAGTCCGAGCATAACGTCACCGTCCCGAACGGGGTCTGGACGAAGGTGTACTGGGAGATTCCGCATGTGGCGCGCGACGCGGTAACATCCCTGACCTTCAGGCCGTGGGTGAACAAGAGGATCGCGTCGCCTTCGGACGCGGCGGTATATGAGATTGGGCCGATCGCGCTCGAACGCGTGGACGCGGACGCGTATGAAGGGTGGACCGTCGCGCCGCAACAGATCGCATTCAGCCATACAGGATACCTCCCGAACGCGCCGAAAACCGCGCTGGCCAGCGGACTGAAGGCCACTGAATTTCAAGTGGCGCGAGCCAACGGCGGAGCGCTGGTGCTGCGCAAGCGAATCATCCGGCAGAAGGGACGGCTCGGTGAATTCGACGTGCTCGATTTTTCGGAAGTGGTCGAGCCCGGGACCTACGTCCTCCGCGCGGGCGCCGTGGAAACGCGGCCCTTCCAGATTGCCGCGCGCGTCTGGGATACGACGATCGCCAAGACAGTCGATTTCTTTTACGGCGAGCGCTGCGGTTTCCACGTGCCCGGCATACATGATGTTTGCCATCGCGACTGGCTGGCCTCGCTGGGGGATCAGAAGATCGTAATGAACGGCGGTTGGCACGATGCGGGCGATCTTTCGCAGGGCCTGGTGAATACCGGCGAGTCCACCTATGCGATGTTCTCACTCGCCGCCGAGGCGCGCGCTGCAGGCAAGCGTCCGGCCTGGCTGCCGGCGCTCGAAGATGAGGCGGTCTGGGGTCTGGAGTGGATTCACAAGGTGCGCTTCCCGGGCGGTTTCCGCATAGGCTTCGCCAGTATGAACATCTGGACCGACGGCATCATCGGCAATCAGGACGACCGGACCGCCGCGGCGCTCAACAATCCCAACGTAAACTTCATCGCCGCCTCGGTTGGCGCTGCCGCCGCGCGGTACCTCAAAGATCGGTCGCCCGACCTGGCGCGGCGTAGCCTCGCCATCGCCGAGGAAGATTGGCGCGCGGCCATCGTTGGGGTGGAAACGCCGGCGACCCTGAGCACGCCGGCCTTCGCCTCCACCGACATGGAGCATGCGGCGCTCGGCATCGTCGCATCCGTGGAGTTGTACAAGGCGACGGGACGCGAGGAGTACGCCAGGAAGGCGTGGGAACTCAGCAGCGTCGTCGCCGCATCGCAGCAGGTCGCCTACGTCGGGCGCGAGTTCCCGCTCGCGGGCTTCTTCTACACGGGGCCGGACCGTTCACGAATCTTTCACCAGTTCCACCGGGGCAACGATCAGGCCCCGCTGGTCGCCATGACGCTATTGTGCGAGACCTTTCCCGAACACGGGGATTGGATGAAGTGGTATGCCGTGGCCGCACGCTACGGCGAGTATCAGAAACGGTCGGCGGTGGCGACGGCGCCTTACAGCGTGCTGCCCGCCTACGTCTATCGCGATGACGAATGGCAGCAGATTGCGGAAAACGATCGCTACGGATCGAACCGCGAGTCGTACCGCCAACAGGTGCTCAAGGGAACGCCGATGGGCGACGGGTTTTACCTGCGAACGTTCCCGGTCTGGTTCACGCGGCGCGGAAACTACGGCGTACTGCTTTCGCAGATGAAAGCGCTCGCCACGGTCGCGCGACTGCGCCAGGATCGGGCCGCGTCGGATTTGCTGCAGCAGCAACTCGAATGGGTGGTCGGCAGGAATCCCTTCTGCCAGAGCACCATGTGGGGCGAGGGCTACGACTACGCGCCGCTGTATTCGGTATCGGTGGGCGATCTTGTGGGCGCGCTACCCGTTGGGATGATGACCCGGGACAACGGGGATGCGCCATACTGGCCGGCATCGAATACCTACGTATTTAAGGAAGTCTGGGTGCATTCGTCGGCGCGGTGGCTGGCCGTAATGCAGGATCTTGAGGCGCCGCCACGGCCGCAGCCGTTCCCGTTCAATGCCACAGCGCGCACGGACGCGAACGGCGAGGTGACCATCACCGTCGAGGCGACCGGACGCGGCCATCACTCATTTACGTTGCGGGCGGAAAACCTGACCGTCGAAGGCGGCCGCCGCGAACTGGACTTGAACGGGAAGGCGCCGGCTCGCGCCACCTGGAAGGCGCGGGTGACAGACGCACGCGCCCCATGGGTCGCGGTGGCGATCGCCGACGGAAACCCGGAACATCGGCGCGAGGTGACGGCGCCATAAATGCAACTATTAGAATAATCAATACCAAACCCCTCTTGCATTTACCAAACTTGTAAGCTACACTCGAATTTCAATCCTCGATGCCGAACGGATTCACATCCCGCAACCTGTTCCCCGCCGTCAGCGGTATTCCTGTAGGAATTATTATTAACGTACTGGTCATCGTACCCGGCCCCGCTTAACCTGCCGGAACTGAGTTCCGAAAGGCCATCAGCGGGGAGAAGTTAAACCGGCTGATGGCCTTTTTTGTTTTCCAACGACTTTCTCTGAGGCAAACCTTTATGTCAACTTTGATGAGCGGCGCGAAAATGCTGGCCGAGTGTCTGGCCCGCGAAGGCGTCGATTGCATTTTTGGATATCCCGGCGGCGTCACGCTGCCCTTCTACGACGTCCTCTACGATCACCAAGTCCGCCACATCCTGGTGCGGCATGAGGAGAATGCCGCCTTCGCCGCCGAAGGCTACGCGCGCGCCACCGGCCGCGTCGGAGTCTGCTGCGCCACCTCTGGCCCCGGCGCCACCAACCTCACCACCGGCCTGGTGGACGCCATGATGGATTCCATCCCCATCGTCGCCATCACCGGCCAGGTCACCAGCAAGCTGATCGGCAGCGACGCCTTCCAGGAAGCCGACACCTTCGGCATCACGCGTCCCTGCACCAAGCACAATTACCTCGTCAAGAAGTTCGACGAACTCGCCCAGACCATCCACGAAGCCTTCTACATTGCTTCCACCGGGCGCCCCGGCCCCGTGCTCGTCGATATCACGAAGGATTGCCTCCAGGCCATGGGCCACTACGTGCCCGTCACCGCGATCCACCTCCCGGGCTACAAGGTCTTCACTGAAGGCCACACCGGACAGATCCGCCGCGCCGCGCAGCTCATCCAGGAATCCGAGCGGCCGCTGGTCTACGCCGGCGGCGGCATCGTGTCCGCCAACGCCTCTGCCGAACTCCGCGAATTCGTCAAGCTCACCGACGCGCCCGCCGTCAATACCCTGATGGGCCTCGGCTGTCTGCGCGCCGACGATCCCAACTTCATCTCCATGCCCGGCATGCACGGCAGCTACGCCGCCAACATGGCGCTGTCCAATGCCGACCTGCTGATCGCCCTCGGCGTACGCTTCGACGATCGCGTCACCGGACGCCTCGCCGCCTTCGCCCCCCACGCCAAAGTCATCCACGTCGATATCGACCCCGCCGAAGTCGGCAAGATCCGCACGCCCGATGTACCCATCGTTGGCGATGTGAAGCGCGTCCTCTCCAAGCTCACCAAGCTCATGCAGGAGACGCCCGCCGAACCCAATGCCAAGCGCAGCGCCGCCCGCCGCGCCTGGTGGCAGCAGATCCGCGCGTGGAAAGACGAGCACCCGTACGACACGCCCAGGAGCGACTCCGAAATTAAGCCGCAGCACCTGATGGCCGAAATCGACCGCCTCTCCGGCGGCGAAGCCATCATCACCAGCGACGTCGGCCAGCACCAGATGTGGGCCGCGCAGCTCTGCCGCTTCAACGAACCCCGCCTCTGGATCAACTCCGGCGGCCTCGGTTCCATGGGCTTCGGCCTGCCCTCCGCGGTCGGCGCGCAAATGGCGCGGCCCGATAAACTCGTCTTCTCCATTTCCGGCGACGGCGGTTTCCAGATGGCCCTTCCCGAGCTCGCCACCATCGCCAGCAACGGACTGCCCATCAAAATCATCGTCATGAACAACGGCCACCTCGGCATGGTGCGCCAGTGGCAGACCCTCTTCTACAACAACCGCCTCAGCGCCGTGGAGCTCGATACCTTCCCCGATGCCGAGAAACTGGCCGGCGCTTACGGCTTCAAGGGACGCACCATCGATAAGCCCTGGGAACTCGCCGCCGCGCTCCAGGAGGCTGTCGATGAACCCGGTCCCTACCTCTTGAACGTCAAGGTGACGCCGTTCGAATGCGTCTATCCGATGGTGCCCGCCGGTGGAGCCATCAACGAAATGGTGCTAGGTCCGCCGCAGCCCGTGGCGGTCCCCGGAGAGTAAGGATTTCATATGCTGCAAATCATCTCGATAATTCTAGAAAACAAGCCCGGCGCTCTCATGCGAGTGACCGGCCTGCTCACCCAGCGCGGCTACAACATTGAGAGCCTCACCGTGGCCCGCACGCTGGACCCCGAACTCTCCCGCATGACCATCGTGGTGGACGTCGATTCGCTACAGCGCGCCCAGGTCATCAAGCAGATGAATAAGCTGATCAACGTGCTGCAGGCCAACGACCTCACCGAGGGCCCTTCTGTCATCCGTGAACTCGTCCTTCTGCGCATCAAGACCCCGCAGGAAAGCCGCACCGCCGTCCTCAAGGAAGCCGAAATTTTCGGCGGGCGTGTGGTCGATTCGGGCACCGAAGGTTTCGCCATCGAAGTCACCGGCGATCCCGAAAAACTCGGCGAATTTGTCGACGTCATGAGCGCCTATGGCGAAGTGGACGTCACCCGCAGCGGCGCTCTCGCCATTGCCCTCGATTCCAAGAAAATGCGCCTCCAGCCCCCCGTACCCACGGTCGGCCAAGCGCACCCAGTCCCCGTTCAAAAATAATTTGGAGCTTGAATGCCTAACCGCTATTACGAAAAAGACGGAAGTCTCGAATTCCTCGCCGGCCGCACCGTTGCGATCATCGGCTACGGCAGCCAGGGCCACGCACACGCTTTGAATCTCCGCGATTCCGGCGTGGATGTCGTCGTTGGCCTCCCCGCCGGCAGCAAGAGCATCGCCAAGGCCGAAGCCGCGGGCCTCAAAGTCCTCTCCCCGGCCGACGCCGCCAAGGTTGCGAACGTCGTCATGATGCTGGTCCCGGATCACATCCAGGCCGATCTTTACAACGATGAGATCGCTCCCCACATGACCGCGGGCAAGACTCTCATGTTCGCCCACGGCTTCAATATCCACTTCGGCGCCATCACGCCGCCCGCCGATATCGATGTCAGCATGTGCGCCCCCAAGGCGCCGGGCCATCGCGTCCGCGAACTGTACACCGAAGGCGCCGGCGTGCCCGCACTCGTGGCGGTTCACCAGAACGCCACCGGACAGGCCATGGAACGCGCGCTCGCGTATGCCCTTGCGCTTGGTTGCCTCAAGGCCGGCGTGCTCGACACCAACTTCCGCGAAGAGACCGAAAGCGACCTCTTCGGCGAACAGGCCGTGCTCTGCGGCGGCGCCGCAGAACTTATCCGCGCAGGTTTCCAGACCCTCGTCGAAGCCGGCTATGCTCCGGAAATCGCCTATTTCGAGTGTCTCCACGAACTCAAGCTCATCGTCGACCTGATTCAGGAAGGCGGCCTCAGCTACATGCGCTATAGCGTCAGCGATACCGCCGAATATGGCGATTACACTCGCGGACCGCGCATCGTGACCGCCGAGACGCGCGCCGAAATGAAGAAGATCCTCGCCGAAATCCAGTCGGGTGAATTTGCCCGCCAGTGGATCGCCGAGAACAAATCCGGCCGTCACAACTTCCTCGCCATGCGCGAAGCCGCCCAGACCGACCAGATCGAAACCGTCGGTAAGGGTCTCCGCGAAATGATGCCCTTCTTAAAGAAGAAGAAGGAAGTAGGAGTCCCCGTAGCTTAATCAGAGCCGCG
>JBDTPR010000407.1:0-6292 GCA_039932635.1 Candidatus Solibacter sp. | reverse complement strand
AACTTGCCGGTCTCGTGATAGTGGCGCTCGGCGTCCTTGCCTTTGAAGAGGAAGCCCTCGATTTCGTTAGCGGCGTTGAGCGTCAGACCTTTGGTGTCGTACAGACTCTGCGCATAGTTCTTGAGAACGCCGCGGATATCGGCGGAGTACGGCGTGCCGTCCTTGTCGATGACTTCGCCGAAGACCAGCACCTTGCCGGAGCCGAAGACATCGCTGGGGCCCCAATAGAAGGCGCTCCAATCCATGTGCAGGCGGAGATCGCTCTCGCGCTGTGCGGTAAAACCGCGGATGGAAGAGCCGTCGAAAGTCAGATTGTCCCAGCTCTTTACGAGAAACTTCTTGTCGTAATCGAGCATGTGGAGGCGGCCTTCCAGGTCGCTGAACAGGACCGTGACAGCCTTGATGCGCTTCTCGTCTGTCAGATACTTGAGGCGCTCCTCCTGAATCTGGTGCGCGGGCACACGATTCTGGCGCTGCGACTTGGCGGCGAGATTCAGGTCTTCGAGCTCTCCGTAGGAGAGGGTCAAAAAGTTTTGAAGTTCGTTGGACATGGTGGTTGGGTAACTACAATTGTGCGGGAGTGCAGGCGGGTGAAGCAATAGTTTCCAGGGGTTGGAGCTATCGAATGAATTTATTGCGAGTATAGGAAATTGCCGTTAGGTCAGGCAGCGGCGGCCGGCGACTCGCCGTTCCCCTTCCCTACGCCGGCGAAGGCGATCTTGATGAGGGGCGGGGCGATCATGGTGGTGGCGACGCTCATGAAGACGACCACGGAGTAGATCATGGGCGTGATGGCGCCCATGCCGAGGCCGAGTTGAGCGACCACCATGCCGACTTCGCCGCGCGGAATCATGCCGACGCCGATGCGCAGCGCCTCGGCTTTACCGAGGCGGATGGCGCCCAGGCCACAGCCGATGAATTTCGTGAGCACGGCCGCAATCAGCAGGATGATCGCGAGGCGCAGCACCGTCCAATCGCGGAAGATGGCGAGATCGACCTTCATGCCGATGCCCACTAGGAAGAAGGGCACGAGGAGTTCGGCCACGCCGTGCACCAGGTAGCGTTCGCGCTCATTGACGCTCTCCGCGAGCGCCATCCCGGCGAGGAAGGCGCCCACGATGGCGGCAACACCGATCCACACAGCGGCCAGCGAGAGGACAAAGAGGATGAGCATGGCGAGGATAAATTCGCCCTCACCGACACGCAGGCGGCTATGAATTGAGGGGAGCACCACGCGGACCACTTGCACGCCCCACTTGGCGATGATGACAGTGAAGCCGACGGCGAGCACGGTGGTGATGGTGATTTCGGCGATCTGAATTTTGCCTTTCGCCAGGCTGCTGACCACGGCGAGAACGAGCAGTCCCTGCACATCGTCGATGACGGCGGCGGCGAGAATGATCTTGCTGGAGAGTTCGTGAAGGAGTCCGCGGGCACTGAGCACCTGCGCGGTGATGCCGACGCTGGTGGCCACCATGGCGGCGCCCACGAAGACCGAGGTGATGGTGGATTGCCCGGCCAGAGTCATGATGCCCCATCCGAAGATGAACGGGCAGATCACGCCGAGCGTAGCGACCAGCGCGGCGGTGCCGCCCACTCTGAGTAGCTCGGAAGACTTGACTTCAAGGCCGACGCGGAAGAGCAGGAACATGGTGCCGAGCGTCGAGAGGGCGTCCAGAAAATCGGAAGGCTGCATCCAGTTGAGGACGCTGGGACCGATGAGGACGCCGGCGAGGATCTCCCCGGAGAGTCCGGGCTGGCCGAGGCGCTCGAAGAGTTCGGCCACCAGTTTGGCTGCGCCGAAGACCACCAGCATGGCG
This sequence comes from Candidatus Solibacter sp., assembly GCA_039932635.1. GTDB lineage: Bacteria > Acidobacteriota > Terriglobia > Bryobacterales > Bryobacteraceae > Solibacter. The sequence goes on along the minus strand of JBDTPR010000407.1, from coordinate 4,472 downwards.
AAGGGAATTTTCCAGCCTTCGCCTTCCACGGACAGTAGCAGTGCCGGGGAGAACGGGAAACTCAGCATGGCCCGGTGACTAGCGCTTGCGGCGCATGAAGTTAAAGAGTCCGGCGGCGGCAGTGCCGGTGACGACAGTGAGGACCGGGGCTCCGTGGGTAAGCAGGAGGTAGCTCGTGAGAGCGGTGGCGCAAACGAAGAGATTCCATTTCATCGGGAGACCTGCATGGTGATGGTAACGACTAACATGATTGCGACGATTACGGCCGCGGGGATCCAGAGCGGTTTGGTGAAGGCCGGCTTCTGTGTGCCTTCGCGCTTGAGACGGCGGATTTCCTGAAGCTGCTTGCGCGCGACGTCCATTTCCCAGGGACTCCCTGCAAGGTCGAGCGCGCGAGAGGTGAGTCCCTCGGCGAGATCGAGGCAGCGCAGACGGTACTGGAGTTCGGCAAGTTTCATCTGCGCCCAGAAGTGCTCGGGTTCGACTTCGACGGCGTGTTCGAGAGCGTCCATCGATTTGTAGGCCTCGAAGTTCATGGCGTAGGCCATGCCGAGACAGGTGTGCAGATTGGCTGATTGAGGATTGGCGAGGCACTGAGCCTCGAGGTCGCTGATGACCTTGGCGAGGGCCTCCGGCGAGACCGAGTGAGGGTCTCGCCAGGGGACGGAAGGGAGCGAGCGGACCGGTACAACGGTCCGCTCGATGGGCTGCAATTGCGTGGACATGTATTAGATCCCGTGACTGGTCGTGCTGGGTTTGAGTTCGAACTCGGGGTAGCCGAGCGCGCCCATTTCGGGAAGGTCGAGACCTTCGAGTTCGGCCTTGGCCCCGCTGCGCTGGCCGACCGCCAGATCGATGAGCCAATTCACCACGAAGCTGAACGAGAACACGAAGCCGATGAGAGTCGCGACGCCGATCAACTGGGCCACCAACTGTCCGGTGTCTCCGTAGAAAGCGCCTGTGACACTGCCGGTCACGCCATTCCAGGAGCCGCCGAAGTTGCTCTTGCCATCGGCAAAAAGGCCGACCGCGATGACGCCCCAGAGGCCGTTGGCGCCATGTACAGAGATTGCGCCCACCGGGTCGTCGATCTTCATCACTCGCTCGACAAATTCGACGGAGAGGCAAACCAGCACGCCGGCGATTAGGCCGATGATAGCGGAGGCGATGGGGTTGACAAAGCCGCTGGGTGCGGTGATGGCAACCAGCCCGGCCAGCAATCCATTGCCGCTCATCGAAGCGTCAGGCTTGCCGTAGCGCATCCACATGTAGAACATCGCGCCGAACGCGCCGGTGGTACCGGCGAGCATGGTGTTGACCGCCACAGAGGCGATGCGCAGGTTGCCGGAACCCGAAGCGCCAAGCGTGGAGCCGGGGTTGAAGCCGAACCAGCCGAAAATCAGAATGAAGCAGCCGGTGAGCACCAGGACAATGTCGTGGCCCTGAAGCACGTTAGGTTTGCCGCTGCGGCTGAATTTGCCGATGCGTGGACCGATCAGGATTCCCATCGCCAGAGCCGTTAGACCACCTACCGAGTGCACGACACCCGAGCCGGCGAAATCGCAGTACCCTTTGCCGAGACCGAAGTTGGCGCCGAGATTAGCTAACCAGCCGCCACCCCATGCCCAGTTGGCGAAGATCGGATAGGTAAACGCGCCCATCATAAACGAGCTGACGCAGAAGGCGGCATATTTCCAACGCTCCGCGGCCGTACCAGTGACGATCGTGAGGGCGGTGTCCATGAACACCATCTGGAAGAGGAAGACCACCATCACGGAGACGTCATAAGTGCCGTCCTTCATGAGGAAGATGCCCTTGGTGCCGTAGATCCCGAATGGTTTGCCGAAGAGCTGAATGACGTGCTCGCCATTGAGGACCGGCGAGCCGCCGAGATTACCTATGCCGCCGACGCCACCCATCTGGATGGGGAAACCGATAATCCAGAAGGCGAACATACCGACGGCGTACACCATGAAATTCATCATCATGGTGTGGTTGGCGTTCTTTGCCCGGCAGAGCCCGGTTTCGACGATGGCGAAGCCGGCCTGCATGAACATGACCAGGAAGCCGCAGATCAACGTCCAGGTAAAATTGATGCCGATTTTATTCTGGCCGATTTGGTTGAGGACATCGGCGAGGGTAAGGCCCTTCTTGCTGTCACTGACGGCGATATCGCCGACAGTGCCGGTGGTATTGCCGTCCGGATCGCCCTTGGCGCGAACTTCCGCTTTCGGCGCTTCGACCGCCTTGAGATCCTGGTCGGTAATTGCAATCGCCGCGGGGGCGGCCGGGGTGGGCGCGGGAGGCGGCGGCGTTTGCGCAGGTAGGGCGCCCGCCAGCAACCACACGGTGCCGATGGATAAGAGAAGCTTCTTCATGCCGTCGTTGTCCTCATTTCTTCCAAATCGGATTTTTCAAGTAAGCTTTGTTTATCAGCCCGATGATGCCGAACAGGCTAATCGCGATTCCAGCCAACACAATGCCCAAACGCCCTTCGGCCGAGGTGGACAAGGTTAGACTGGCCACGCTGATGACGAAACCCATAACCGTAACTACGAGACCGGCGACAACCATATCTATCTCCTTGAAGAGCGGCTAATTCTCGATGTGCTCCAGCGGCTTGGCCTTTAGAAAGACGAAGAGGGCCGCGGCCACCACCGCCAGGCCCAACACGTTCACAATCACCGAGTCCATGTAACAGCCCGTGGCGAAGACCGTCCACCCGGCCAGGAACAGCACCAGGCCTAATGCTTGTTTTGGATTTGATCCCATATCATTCCCTTCCTTTTCTCCGTTTGAGATTCGACTACTTCTTGGGTCCGAAATACGCGACTAGGCCGACCAGCAGCGTGCTCTGGCTCTTATGCAGGCCGCCGGAACCGCGTTCGAAGAAAGCGACATCGGACCAATCGCGGCGGTACTCAATGCGAGTGAGGAACGCGTCGCCGGTCTTGAATTCGCCGGTCATGGTGAATTCCTTCACCTTCTGCTGAGTGCCGGTGCTGAAGCCATTGGCGTCGTTGAACCACTCGACGCGTGGGGCGAGAGCGAAGATCGAAGTGGCCTGGAAACGCGCCGCTCCGGCGATGCCGACCCAATGCTGCGCGCCCTTGCCGATGTTATGCTCCTGGCCGTAATCGAAGTTCACGTACATAGAAGCCTTGGGATGCGGAGTAAGCAGGAGGGTGGTGTCGTATAACTGGCGCTTGCCCTCGTTGGTAGCGGACTTCTCAGGACCGACGATGTAGTTATTCGACCACGTCGCCTTGGAACTGGTGAAGTTGCCGCTCATGATCACGGTCTTGCCGGTGTTATTGTCTTCGATATTGTTCCAGCCGTTGACCAGTGAAACTCCGCCGTTGAAGTGCTTGCCGACGGGCATGGTGGCGCGCGCGCCGAAGTGGTAGTAGGGGATGCCCCAGGCGAAAAGCAGCGAGCGCGAGTAGTTCCAGTTGCCGTTGGTCTCGATGACCTCAGCGCCCGCGGGGGTGACGAATTCACCGAAATCGAGCTGCAACCCGCCGGCATTTTTGGGCTTCACGCTAACGTAGGCCTGTTCGAGATAGCGGAAAATACTGGGCGCCTGCTCGGTGGCGTGAATAGTGTCGAAGGAACGGCCGAAGCCGAGATCAATGCGGAAACCCAGCGGATCGGGAGTGTGTTCCGCGGTCAGTTTCACCAGGTTGAGGGAGAACTGATTCGCCTTCTGGTCGAAGTTCCGAAGTTGGTTAAACCCGGATGCCGGGTGGTTGAAGTTTACGTTGTAGTAGAGGTCTACCAGGCCGCTGAACGTGACCGGTCCGAGCACGTACGGAGGATCCGCCGGGGCCGCGGTTGCGGCTGGCGTCTGAGTAGCAGGCGGCGCTGGCGAGGCAGCTGGCGTGGTCTGCGACCAACCCACCGCGGCGGTCAGGGCCACACAAAGGGCAAATGATGTACTTCTCGCTGGCGTCATGGGGATCAGAGTACGGCACCCCACGGAAGAATGCCAATCGAAAGTTTTGATCCATGTAATAGAAAGATTACAGGCACTGGAGTACCACAGTTAGTGCATGATAGCTGTTCAGACTGGCGCAATTCCCGCACTTCAGCGCGCCGGCCATCAAACGAAGGAGTCTTGAGTGAAGAAACTGGAAGCTATTGTGCAACCCTTCAAACTGGACGATGTGAAGGAAGCCCTCATCGCCATCGGGGTGGACGGCATGACCATCTCTGAGGTCCGCGGCCATGGCCGTCAGAAAGGCCACTCGGAAACCTACCGCGGCCAGGAATACAACGTGGACCTGCTGCCAAAGGTGAAGGTGGAAGTAGTGGTTTCGGACGCGCGGCTCGAAGAGGTGTTGACGGCGCTGACGGCCGCGGCGCGCACCGGCAAGATCGGCGACGGCAAGGTTTTTGTGTTCGAGGTGAGCCAGGCGGTACGGATCCGCAACGGCGACTTAGGCGATTCGGCTATCTGACGAGTAAGTACT
>JBDTPR010000406.1:0-6319 GCA_039932635.1 Candidatus Solibacter sp. | reverse complement strand
CCACAATTAGGCATGCCGGCAACGGAACCGGCCAAACCCGGTTCCATCGCCTCGCATATTGGCGGAACGCCAACATGCCTGCCGCAACAATAAATGACAAGCCAACACTCGCCATATAGGTGTGCCGGCTGGGGACGCGAGGCATGTAGGTCAGGAAGCTGTACGGCAAAAGCGTAACGGCCATCCAGACAGCCGCAAGCATCAGCAGTGGACGCCAGGGGCGAGCGGTCTTGGTAAATAGCACTAGCAGAGAAACGAAACCCCAGACCCAAAGAAGTCCGCCCATACTTCGAAGCAGCGTTTCCACAAAAGGAGCGCTCAGCGAAAACGTGCCGTCATTGAAATGAAGATGGGTCTGCCGCGCGGCGTAGTCCAAGCCGAAATACGCGCCGGCGATCAGAGCGAATGGCGCCATGCCCCAGAGTTTGCGGAGAGGCCTCGCTGGGTGCACGAGGACCGCCAGCACGCAAAGGGGCACCACGGCTACCTCGGATTCCTTCGATAGCAATGCCAGCAGGTAACAGCCGAGCGCGCCCGCGTAAGTAAGGATTGGAGCTGAGCGAGTGTTAAGCCAGCGGATCCAGAACAGGAAGCAGCCCACCACGAAGAAGAACACCAGCAATTCCGGCACGGCGGAAAACCACACTACAGCTTCGCTATGCCGCTGGCTGACCGCGAAAAAGCAGGCAGCCAGGCCTGCCACCCTCCACCCTACTGGACGCCACATGCCCAAAGCGAAAACCAGGAGCGAGTCAACCACGTGGAGCAAGAGGCTGGCCAGGTTGTAGTACAAGGGTGTGAGCCCGATGGCACCGTCCAGCCAATAGGTCAACACGAGTGACGTAGCCCGGCACCGGTAGAGGGCGTCGTGTGCGAGCGCCCCCCAATTGGAGATGGATCCGTAGTCACGGGCAAGCTTAATCTGCAGGTAATCATCGGAGATGAATGGAAGCGACAGTGCCCGCCCGTACGCCAAGATGGACAGTTCCAGTACACTGAAAGCGACCAGCGCCGCCTGGCGGCGCGAGAATCGTGCGGGGCCGTTCCGATCCGACGACTCGGTTCCAGCGATCGCGGGAGCGACCACCAACCGGTAAAACACGGCGCACAACTGCAGAAATGTGACCGCGAGGGACCGGACGCGAAAAAACTGCGACCGGCCATATTGCCTCGCGTAATGATGCACGGGCAGTTCGACGATCTCGGTACCGCTCACCTCCAGAGTACGGACCAGTTCCACGCAGATGGTCCCTCCCGTGGATTGCAGGGATCCAAGATCCAGGGCACTACGCCGGATGAGCCGAAAATCGCAGTCGATATCCCGCAGATGGATGCGAAAGAGCCAGCGGGCAAAGCGGTTGTAAAGCCACCCAAATAGCGACTCTGTGCCAAGGGTCGGAGCGCTCCATTTTGTACCCGTTGACAAGGCCGGTGCCCGGCGTGACGGCGCGAACCAGTTTCTTCAACTCGGCCGGATCGTACTGACTGTCGCCGTCGGTGTAGAAGATGTAGTCCTTGGTGGCGGCGGCAAAGCCGCTGCGCAGAGCAGCACCGTAGCCCTGGTTCTCAGCGTGGCTGACGATCCGAAGAAACGGAGCGTACTGCCGCCAAAGATCCTCCAAAACCTTCGCCGTGTCGTCCGTGCTGCCGTCATTGACTACGATCACCTCGTAGTCGATGGCAACACGACGAAGCGTCTCAAATGTCCGCTCGAGCAGCGACGGAAGCGAAGGCGAGTCGTTGTACGCAGGGAAGAAGACACTTATACCCGAAGCGAACTTGAACTGCGACTCGCTGTCGACAGAGCGTGGCCACACACCAGTCTTTTCATCACCCAACATCACCCGTCACTCCAGCCAGGATGTCCTGGCGTTTTTTTGTTTGGAGGAATCATAGCACTTGGTCGTGGGTGCCAGTTCGGTCAGGCACTGGGGGCTCTGGTTCTGGTCGGTTGGCGAGCAGGAAGGCGTCGGCAACGTCCAAGAGACCTGGGGTCGCGAAGCGTAGTCTTCTCTTTCGCCATTGCGGGCTAATATCGGAATACCGCGGCTAGCGGTTCGTTTCCGGGTACCTGGTCCGGTGGCAGCGCGTACACTGCGCCTCTGGCAAGATAGGTGGATGCCGCTGCCAGATTGAGCAGGTCCTGAGATTCAGCCGCGGGCTGATCAACAACGGCGGTCTCGTTGGTAGACGGGTTGAAGCCGCCCCACAACTGCACTCCCACAGCGACAAAGAGCGATTCTATTCTTCCCTGACGAGCTGCCGGCAGAATCTCCTCCAGCTTGCTTGACGTCTGGTGTGTATGGAGCAATTCCAAGAACTTGGCGGCCGCCTTTTGTTGGGCCTCAAGGAAATGGTGCCCGGCTATTGGAGCGGCGCGCCGATGGAGTTCTTCTGCAGAGAGAACCTCGGGATTGCCGGGGATCCACTCGTCGAGCAACTCCGAGTAGCTGTTGGCTTGACGGTAGACCGGGTACAGATGATCCACAGCCGCCAGAATCAAAGGTGCGCGTTCCTCGCCGAGCAAATCCCGCATTCCGCGGTCAATCTGGCGAAAGAAAGCGAGCAGGGTCTCTTTCTTCTCCTCTCCCCCGCCTCCATGACCGTGGAAAACCGCGCTCGCCGCCCCTCCCGCCGCGCTTGAAGCGGAGTGAGTCTGCAGGCTCCGATAAACCCGTCTCTTCCCCACGGCATCCGCCAGGCTGGAGGGCATCCCCGACGGCTCGATCTCTGTAATCGTGTCGCGCGTGGCGCGGAAGATTCGAATCTCGTTTTGACTCAGGGCGAGGATGACGTAGCGGCAGTCGGCCGTGAGCAGAGCCAGCATTGGCTTTGAATGGAACCTGTCGGCCACCATCGCAAGCTCCGGAAGTTTCAGTGCGACGCGGTACTTTCGAAAGAGATCGCGGCAACGGAACATCGCCAGCCCGTCGCTCTGGTGCTGCCAGAAATCGTAGTCGTCCACAAGGGCCCGGATTGGATCGAGGAGCGCTTGGATCTCTGGTTTGCGAAGCGCGCGCGCTTCTAGGCTCAACTCGCAGTCGCGCAGCAGGTTCTTCAGGCGGATGGGGTCCTGCCGTGTTTCGACGCTCGCTCGGTGTGTCGGCATGTAAATAGAAATGCACGGGCTTGAGACGTGCTCGATCAGTTCTTCCAAATCTGCCTTCCTCAATACATCCATCGCTTTCCTCCTGGTTGCGGGTGAAGTTTCCCGCCCAACAATCCCAGCGTAGTCTCGGTGGTGGCAACTCGGAATACAGTCGGAGGGTGATCCGCGTTCGAAAACAGGGTTAGGCGGCGGCAGCGTCGCCCCGCCGTTCCCCGCCGCAATTGTCGAGCAGAGCAGTATGTTTTGCCACGAAAAGCGAAACCCACGCCGCGGATGCCGCGAGCTCCATCCGGCACGACATGTACTGTGCCGAAGACATCCGAGGGTTTGGGAACGGCCGCGTCCGGATTGAGTCAAGACAGAACGTTACCTGGATCGCCGATCGTCCGGCTGACCCGGACTTTAGAGGCGTAGACCATCTAGCTTCGGATCGAAGTCGGTGCCGATCTTCAGTCAGCCGATTCGAAATCTCTCTTCCTCTTCCACTGGCTTGCCGAGGTCACGGTACGCCAGCTTTAGAAGCGGGGGCGCCACGAGCGTCGTTGCCACCGACATCAATACCACGATCGCGTAGACGTGATCCCCGATAACACCCAGCGATTTGCCGATCTGGGCTACGACCATTCCAACCTCGCCGCGCGGGATCATCCCCACGCCGACTCGCGATGCGTCGGTCCAGCCCAATCGGTAGGCCCCCAGTCCGCAGCCGATGAACTTCGAAAGCACAGCTGCCATCAGGATGAGGCCGGCAAGAGTCGCCGTCGTCCAGTTGGACAGCGCGGAAAGGCTGAAGTGAAGGCCAATCCCGGCCAAAAAGAAAGGAACCAGCAACTCGGTTACCCCCTGTGCGAGATCGTGAACCCGGTGGCCAACACTCTCAGCCAAAACCATCCCCGCCAGGAAAGCGCCGATGATCGCCGCCACTCCAGCGTAGACGGCCAGCACGGAGAGCGCGAACAGCAGAATCATCGCCATTGCGAATTGTGCTTCACCGCCGCGCAGCTTCTCGTGGACGCGGGGCACGACGCTTTTCATGGTCTTCGTTCCCCACTTTGCCAGAATCAGCGTGAAACCGATAGCGAGCGTGGCGGTAAGGGCCAATTCCAGAGCGTTCACCTGTCCTTTGGCGAGGCTGCTGACCAGGGCGAGAATCAGCAGACCAAGCACGTCGTCGATCACTGCGGCTGCCAGGATGATCTGGCTTGCGCGCTCCTGCAAGAGCCCCTTCGCCGCCAGCACTTGAGCCGTGATGCCGACACTGGTGGCAACCATGGCGGCTCCGACAAAGATTGATTCGATTTGAGGTTCACCCCATAGCCGCAAAATGCCCCAGCCAAGAGCGAAGGGGACGGCTACACCGAGGACCGCAACCCAAGTCGCTGTGGCCCCAACCTTGATCAAATCCGAAGCCTTCACCTCCAGCCCGACCCGAAACAGAAGAAACATCACTCCCAGCTCGGCAAGCGCTGTCAGGAAGTCATTGGGCGCCATCCAGCCGAGCACACTCGGACCGATCACGACACCAGCGAGAATCTGGCCGACGATGCCGGGCTGATTGAATCGCTCGAACAGTTCGTCGAGGATCTTGGCCGAGGCGAAGACGACCAGCATCGCCAGAGGCAGCTTTACAGCCTCGGGGCCGGACGCCAACAGAAGGGCAAAGTGATCGAAGTCCACGATGTTAGCGGCCCCCAGCCTTCTTCACTGCCCTCGGCTTCTTCGCAGGCTGCGGAGGCGCCTCCGGCGGGACCCAATCCATTTCGACGCGCAACTGCTCGACGTGGAGGCGGCTCTGTAAAACCCTTTGCAGCACAGCCGCTACAGCCTCCTCTAAAGCGGCAGGCGCCTGATACCGCAGCCGCACGACGATCCCGCTGGGACTGAAGCCCAATTCATAGCCGAGCAATGTCGCAGAGCCGGCCGGCCACGCCTCGTGAAGGGGCTGCTCCAGCCGGGCGACCAACTCGCGCCTCACGCCGTCCAAGTCTTCAATTGGGGTTGGAGGGGCGAGCTTCAGTCGTTCTCGCAACAGAGCGAGCTCTTCTTCGCCGGCAACTTTGCGGACAAACAGGTCCACATCCCTCCCGGTCCTTTTGAGGATGGTCCTTCGAGCCTCTTCTATCTTCCCAGCCGGCACAGCGTCCGTGAGGATGAGACGGACTCGGATTCGATCCGGCGCGAGGTCAATCACCTCGGAGACCACTGCATCGCGCGACGCAATTTGACGGACCGCCTCACGGATCGCTCCGCGGGCAAGGGTCTCGCTTCTCACCTGCATGAGAGCCCGCCTCAGCGGTACGAATAGTACACCCAAAATGAGTGCCAGCATGAGGATGCGCCAGCGGAGCTTCCCTACGTGGGCCAGTGAGCGAGCGAGAAAGGTGTGCTGCAACAGCCCGAAGAGCTTATCGCCGGACGCCCGGTCCCGAATCGCTTGCTCGATTTCCTCGCGAACATTAGGAGCATCCATCCTGACCAGCAGAAAAACTAAGAAGGCGCTGGCAACAATGGCCGCCAAGTTGGTCAGGAAGAGCAGGCCGGCACCCGAAATGATCGGCCCAACAAGGCCGCTGCCCACACCAAAGCCTACAGTGCAAAGCGGGGGCATTAACGCCACAGCGATCGCGACGCCAGGCAGGGCGGTAACTCCACCGCCTCCACCTCCTCGACAGACCACCACCGATCCGGCAAGCCCTGAGAAAATAGCTACCCCAAGATCCAGCAGGTTTGGCTGCGTCCGGTTTAGGATTTCCGACGTCGGTGCGTGAAATGGCAGGAGCCATACGATGGCCGCGGAGAAGCTGACCGCTCCTGCCACGCTCGCAAGCAAGTTGACCACCGACCTGATGCCCAGGTAGAAGTCACCGGCCGCCAGGGCGAGGCCCGCCGCGAGGATTGGACCCATTAAGGGCGAGATCAGCATCGCTCCGATCACCACCGCTGGGCTGTCCAGCACGAGCCCGAGAGTCGCAATACCCGCAGCGAAGACGAGCTCCAGCCAATAGTTTAGGCTGCCGATTTCCGCAGCCTCATAGACCTGGGCGTAGACCCGCGGCTTGGACTTGGGATCGATCCGGAGTGATTGCTCGATGTGCACCCGGAGGTCGAAAGCGGAGCGGACGATCATCTCATGCATTGTAGACCTCCGCGCCAAGGACTCTTGTCTCATGCAAGATGAGCCTGAACGGGACGCTGGATTCTCATACAAGA
>JBDTPR010000405.1:0-6332 GCA_039932635.1 Candidatus Solibacter sp. | reverse complement strand
GCGGCACCTACTTCCCGCCCGAGAACCGCTGGGGCCACCCCGGCTTCGGCTCCATTCTCACCCAGGTCGCCGAGGCCTGGCGCAGCGACCGCGTCAAGATAGACGAGTCCGCCCACGATGTCGTCGAGCAGCTCAAAAAGCAGGTCGATGTCGCCCCCAATCGCTCCGGCCCCGCCTTCGATGCCGCGGCGCTCGAAAGCGCCTTCTCCATCTTCCGCCGCACCTTCGATTCGCGACTCGGCGGCTTCGGCGGCGCCCCCAAGTTCCCGCGCGTCTCCGTGCACCACTTCCTGCTCCGCTACTTCGCCCGCACCAAAAACGCGGAAGCCCGCGACATGGCCCTCCTCACCCTCCGCGAGATGACCCGCGGCGGCATGAACGACCAGCTCGGCGGCGGCTTCCATCGCTACTCCGTGGACGACCGCTGGTTCGTCCCCCACTTCGAGAAGATGCTCTACGACCAAGCCCAGATCGCCATCTCCCTCCTCGAAGCCTTCCAAATCACCGGCGACACCCAGTACGCCGACACCGCCCGCGCCATCTTCGACTACGTCCTCCGCGACATGACCGATCCCGGCGGCGGCTTCTACTCCGCCGAAGATGCCGATAGCGTCATCTCCCCCGACCATCCCGACCTCAAGGGCGAAGGAGCCTTCTACATCTGGAGCGTCGACGAGTTGCGCGACCTCATCCCCGACCCTGCCTTCGGATGGTTCCTCTACCGCTACGGAGTTCGCGAACCTTCCAACGTCGATCACGATCCGCACGGCGAGTTCACCGGCAAGAACATCCTCTACCAGGCCTACTCGGTGGAAGATACTGCGCGCCACTTCTCCAAGCCCGTCGCCGAAGTGCAGGAGGCGCTCGCCAGTGCCGCCGGCGTCCTGATGCAGGTCCGCTCCAAACGCGTACGCCCGCACCTCGACGACAAGGTCCTCACCTCCTGGAACGGCCTCATGATTTCCGCCTTCGCCAAGGCAGGCGCCGCACTCAACGAGCCGCGCTACGCCGAAGCCGCGCGCCGCGCCGCCGAATTCATCATCGCCAATCTCTACAACCCCGAGACCGGAGTTCTGCTGCGCCGCTACCGCGCCGGCGACGCCGCCATCCCCGGCTTCCTCGACGACTACGCCATGTTCGTCCAGGGCCTGCTCGATCTCTACGAAGCCCAATTCGACCTTCGCCACCTCGATCTCGCCGTCAGCCTCACCGCCCGCCAGCGCGAGCTCTTCGAGGACACTGAAGCCGGGGGCTTTTACTCCACCGCGGCCGGCGACCAGCACTTGGTCCTCCGCGTCAAGGAGGATTATGATGGCGCCGAGCCCTCCGGCAACTCCGTCACCGTTCTCAACCTGCTGCGCCTCGCCCAGATGACCAACCGCGACGATCTGCGCCAGTCCGCCGAGCGCACGTTCGCCGCCTTCGCCAGCCGCCTGCAACTCGCCTCCGTGGCGATTCCGCAGATGCTCGCCGCCTGCGAATTTGCCCTGGGTGCGCCGCGCGAGATCATCCTGGCCGGCGCGCGCAATTCCCCCGCCATGGCCGCGCTGCTGCGCGAACTCAACACCCGCTTCGTGCCCAATCGCGTCGTCCTGCTGGCCGATACCGCGGAAGCCCGCGCCCAACTCGCCGCCATGCTCCCTTCCATCGCCGCCATGACCAGCGAGGAAGGTTCCGCCAGCGCGTACGTTTGCCGCGACTACACGTGCCAGTTGCCGGTCCGTGAACCGGCCCGCTTCGCTGAATTGATACAATATTAGTCTCACCAAATCCAAGGAGAAATAATGGAAAGAGCAGGCGCTACAACACTCAAAGGCAATCCTCTTACGCTGGTCGGACCGGAGCTCAAAGTGGGCGACACGGCACCCGATTTCACTCTGACGGATACCGGTCTCAAGGCCGTCACCCTCACGGACACCGGAAATGGCGTGCGCATCATCAGCGTCGTGCCGTCGCTCGATACCCCGGTGTGCGACGCCCAGACCAAGCACTTCAACGAAGCCGCCGCCGGGCTGCCCGGCGTGGACATCCTCACCGTCAGCATGGACCTGCCCTTCGCCCAGAAGCGTTGGTGCGGCGCTTTTGGCGTCGACAAGGTCAAAATGCTTTCCGACCACAAGGATGGCTCCTTCGGCTCCAATTACGGGACCTTGATCAAGGAACTGCGCATTGAGAGCAGGGCGATCTTCGTTCTGGACAAGAACAACAAAGTGGTGCATGCCGAGTACGTCAAGGAAGTAGCCGATTTCCCGAACTACGAAACCGCTCTGGCTGCCGCACGCAGCGCCAGCGCATAGTCGAATTACCTGAGGCGGCCGCGCGCGGTATGCGCGGCCGCACACCTTGTGGTGGCGCAATTAGGGGTCCTGACTGAATTCCACCGAACCATCGGCGGCAGTTAACGCGGAACGTGTCATCACCCGCGCAGTGGAAAGCCCACTGGTACGTGGCGGCCTCACCATTGTGCTCGGGGTGCTCACGGGCAACGTGCTCGGCGTTTTCCGCGTGGCCCTGATCGCTTACCTGCTCGGCACTCACAGCCAGGCCGATTCCCTGGCCGTCGCACTCGGCCCGCTCGACACACTCAACTCCGTCCTTATCAACAGCATCATTTTTGCCTTCGTCCCACTGCTCACCGCCGCCCAGGGCGCCGAGCGTACGGCGCTCTTCCTCAAACTGACACGCGCCTTCGTCTGGGTCTGCGCCACTCTCTCCGCCTCCGTCATCCTGGCCGCGCCCTGGCTGATGCGCGCGCTTGCCCCCGGGCTCGACCCGCAGTACTTCGATACCGCAGTCAATCTGCTGCGCGTGCTGGCGCTCTCCACCTGCGCCGCCGGCATCGCCGCCGTGCACTGCGCTTTGCTCTATACCGATCGCCGCTTTCTCCCCACTGCCTTCTACCAGGCAGCGATCAACGTCTTCACCATCGGTGGCGCACTCGTACTCTGGAAGTTTGTCGGCGTCTACGCCTTCGCCATCGGGTATTCGCTGGGCGCATGTGCGCAACTCGCCATCGTGTGGTTCGCGGCGCGCCGCGGCCTGAATACTGCCGATCTGCCGCCCTGCACCGTGCGATGGCGCGAGATCCTGATGAAGCCCGCCTTCTTCGTGGTCTACGCCGTGGGCATCGGGCTGAATATCACCTTTACGCGCGCCTACGCCACCCACTCGGGTCCCGGAATGGCGGCCGCGCTGGACTACTGTTTGCGCGGCGTGGCAGTGCCGCTGGCACTGCTGGTGCAGCCCATCTCTAATTCTTTGCTGCCCGAAATCGCCCGCCTGCGCAGCATCCTTCGCCTGCGCGAAGCCTTGCGCCTCATCGATAAGACCATCGCCCTCACCGCACTGATCGCGGTATGTGGCTGCGCCTTCGCACTCACCTTCCGGGAACCCGCCATCGCGCTGCTCTTCCAGCGCGGCAGTTTCACCGCCCAGTCCACCCACCTGGTGGCCTCCGCCTTTCTGGCCCTCGGCCCCAGCCTGATCGGGTGGAGCCTGATGGAGATTCTAGCGCGCTCGCTGTTCGCCGTGGACCGCCCGTGGCCGCCGGTGATCGCCGCCTTCGTCCCCGTGCTGCTCAACGTGGCCATCACGATGCGGATTGGCCCGCTTCACCCGGAATACCTCGGTCTCGGTTCCTCGGTAGGCCTGATGGCGGGCTTCGCCGTGCTCTTCGTCATGGCCCACAACAGCCGACAACGCTGGCTCGATCAGGGTTGATTCAGGCGCTGACGCTAATCTTCCGCCCGCCCGGGCGTCACCTTTATAAGATGAAGCCAGCCCTACTGATCCTGCTTGCCGCTAGTGCCGCCTACGCTCAAACCGCGCCCGTTCCTGATACGGCCGGGTTCGATGCCGTATCCGTCAAGCCCGCCAAGCCTGCCCGCGGTATGGATGGAATGCCCACCATCAAGGCCACTCCCGGTATGGTCGTGGTGCGCAATACCAGTATCAAGGGCGCCGTCGCCTGGGCCTACCGCGTCACTGAGCCCCAGGTCACCGGACCCGATTTCCTGGATTCGCAGCGCTTCGACATGATCGCCAAAGCCGCCGGACCAGCCGATGAATCCGCCATGCGCTTGATGATGCAGGCCATGCTGAAGGACCGCTTCAAGCTGGAATTCCACCGCCAGAACAAAGAGATGCAGACCTACGTTCTCACCATCGGCAAGAACGGCTTCAAGGCGAAGGAATCCAAGAGCGAGGGCGAGATGGCCATGGAGCCCAACCAGGCGGCGATGAGCGTCACCATCTCGCGTGCGCCCATCTCCCAACTGGTCAACATGCTCGGACAGGTCGTGCGCGCGCCCGTGCTCGACAATACTGGCCTGACCGGGCGCTACGATCTCACCCTCAACATCGCCAAATACGCCGCCGACATGGCCGAACGCGGCAAAGAGATGTCGATGGATCCGCTGGCGCTGATCGTGCCGATCCTGCAGGAGGAACTCGGGCTTAAGCTCGAATCCAAGAAGGTGGCGCTCGATCTGCTGGTGATCGACCACGTGGAAAAAGCGCCCATCGAGAACTAGCCGCCCAACCAAAAGTCGCGTGGTGTAGTCTCAGCTATATGCGACGCTTGCCGGTGCTGCTCTACGCCTTTGCCCTGTCCCTGCCTGCCCAAACTCCCGCGGGCCAGTGGATTTCGAACTTCAAATTTTTCGACAACAACAACTACCGCCGCATGGAACTGAAACTGGACGGTTCCACTCTCACCGGCAGCATCGGCCGCGATACCTTGGAAGCCACCTTTCGCGACGGAAAAATCGAAGGCACGCTGAAGCGCAGCGACGGATCCAAAATCGCAATACAGGGCCGCCTGGCCGGCGAACGGGTCGAAGGCACGGTCAACCTGCGGCGTGACATCGAGTATCGATGGGAGGCCGAGCGCATGCCGGCGACCGCGTCCTCACCCTCCACTCACACCTTCGAACCCACGCAGTTCCAGCATCATTTTTCCGCCGCGATTGCCCCGGTGCTGCGCGTCAAGGCGGGCGACACGGTGAAGACGTGGTCGGTGGACGCCGGCGGAACAGATCCGAAAGGCGTGCGCCGCACCTCGGGCGGCAATCCGCTGACCGGTCCCTTCTATGTGGAAGGCGCGGTGCCGGGAGACACGCTGGCGATTCACTTCACCCGAATCCGCCTGAATCGCGATACCGCCATCAGCGGCGGCCAGATCACGAATCAAGCGCTTACCAGCGACTACATTGAAGACCGCAAGCTCACCCCTGACTACGATTCGGATTGGAAGCTCGATCGCGCCGCCGGTTTCGCAATGCTCAAGAAACCGAGCGAGGCTTTGAAGAATTACAAGGTGCCGCTCGCTCCTATGTTGGGCTGCGTGGGCGTGGCGCCGCCCGGCGGAAATCAGTACCGCACGGGGTATCTGGCCAACTTCGGCGGCAATCTGGATTACAGGGAGGTCCGCGAGGGCGTCACCGTGTACCTGCCGGTTTACGTGCCCGGCGCGCTGCTCTTTGTGGGCGACGGCCACGCCGCGCAGGGCGCGGGCGAGTTGACCGGCGACGCACTGGAAACCTCCATGGATATCGAGTTCACGGTGGAAATCCAGCCCGGCGTTTCACCGGACGCGCCGCGCTTTGAGAGCGACACGTATCTGATGGCCAGCGGCATCACGGGAAGCCTGGACGACGCTCTGCGCGAGGCGACCACCAACCTGGTGCGCTGGCTGGAGAAGAAGTACGGGCTGACCGCCAACGAAGTCTCTTCCGTGCTCGGCACCTCGATGGTGTACGAGATCGCGGAAATCGTCGATCCCCAGGTTCACGTGGTGGCGAAGATTTCAAAGGCCGCGTTGGCCGGGCTCAAGCCGGTACAGTAGTCAGCCGCGCAGTTTCGCCATCAGCGCGGCGTAGCGCGGATCCTTGCGCAGTTTAGCGAGCAGGGGTTCGGCCTCCACGCGATCCCAGTTGCGGAAGCCCTTTTGCACCGCCTGCTCCAGCGCCTCCAGGCCGCGTTTGATGTTGCCCGCCGCGGCCGATGCCACCGCCAGCGTGTACCAGGCATTGGCATTGTCGGGGCGCGCCAGCAGCGCCTCTTCCGCAAGGCGAGCGGCGTTATCGTAGCGCTTCTCCGCCATGTACTGGCGCGACATGTCCAAATCGCCCATGGAGACGCCGGCGATCACCTGACGGGCCACGCGGCGCTCCATGGAGTCCGGTTCGCGCACCGCGTCCTTGTTCGCCTGGTGGAGCATGGCGCGGCGCTCATCGATTCCGGCGTTCAGCGTGGCCATCATGCGCTCGTAATGTGCGGCCTGCTTCTCCGCCTCCTTCGTGGCAGCGGCGGGCTGCGGCGGCACCGTCCCC